>CAZPCR010000232.1:0-5236 GCA_964585035.1 uncultured Anaerolineaceae bacterium | reverse complement strand
ACCAGCTGCGTATACGATCCCGTCTTGAACCAAATCTTCTGGCAAGGTCACATTGGGCCAGATCTCGGTGTTACCGACCCGACCAAGGCCGTGAACTCAGTAATCATAACTTTCCGAATCACCGTACCCGGAGCATTAAATCAAGTAAACAACCAGGCCTCCTCCCTTACCGACACCAACGGCGACGGAAGTTTTGCGGATGAAACCACTGCGGCTTCGGTGGCTGTCTCGAACGTAGCCAGTTGGTCGCGAAACTCAGGTGGAGGAAGTGGCAGCAATCGTGGAAACATCAACGCTTTCACTGTCCTTCCGAAAACTGGTTTTGCGCCGGGTGTCATCACCGAATTACCGCCCCAGCCATCCGATGCAGCCTACCAGGCGCTCGGTGACCTGTGGCTGGAGATCCCGCGCCTCGGCGTGAAGATATCCATTGCGGGGATCCCCATGGGCGCTGACGGAAATTGGGACCTTACCTGGCTCAGCGACCAAGCCGGTTACCTGGATGGGACTGCCTACCCAACTCACGCGGGTAACTCCGTACTCACCGGCCATGTTTATCTGGCAGATGGGACACCAGGTCCCTTCATTAACCTTCATACCCTACAATATGGAGACCAAGTTATTGTCCACCTTGGCGGCCAACGTTATATTTTTGAGGTGCGCGACGATAAAGTCACATCGCCCAATGACAGCTCGGTGTTCCAACACGAGAGCTATCCGTGGTTGACATTGGTCACCTGCAAGGATTACGACGCGACGACAAACTCCTATACCCACCGCGTAGCCGTAGGAGCTGTACTGATCAAAATAGAAAACGACACACCACCCAGTACCAGTGGTAAACGATAGACTAAAAAAAGGCCTTCTCTCATCGAGAAGGCCTTTTTCTAGCTGGTGGATATTATAAAAGAATTTCCCTTACGGAGTATGCGCCGTATGGGGTATGGGGAAGGACACATTCTTTCATTGGAACCTGTTAGTCTTCTGTTGCTCCTGAAGAGCTTACGTGGAGGCCGAAGGAATAAAGCTGCGGTCCGCGGCAGACGACCAGTTGCTGGCCACGGGAGAGGCCACCATTATCACAGGCAATCTGGTTCGCGGCGGTGTATCCGGGCACCGGGGTAGGCAGCGGGCCTGTGGGCTGCGTCACGTTATATGTGGCACCTTGGGGGACAGCGAGCAGCGTATATGGAATCTTCGCAACGCAGAACTGATCCCATAACGTGACGAGTGAAGCAGCCTGCGATCCGGCAGTGGTTGGAGCCGGAGAGGCCACATCACCTGATGCCGGAGTTGGCGTGGGTGTGTCAACCGCCTGCGCAGAAACCGACGTTGGCGACTGCATTGCCAGCAAGCTGCCAATCGCTAACACACCCAGAACGATCAGGCCGAACAAAGCTATCTTAAGTGATTTATTCATTTTTTAATCTCCTTGCTTGGTTATTTCCAGAACTCAAACCTTTCTTTTGCCCTGCCCTGCGCCGTCGAAGACGGCGGTGACTCCGCAGTTGAAACAGCGGCGGCGATGTACTGTGACCGGCAGCGATACAGGATATGAAACAGCACAACACCATCTTCTTTCCGTCCAGCGCTCCAAATTCCTGGGAGGCAATATTCTTCGAGGTCATTGCTCCAGATGAAATGGTTGACTCATTGTCGGGGATTCTTGTAAACCAGGCAACAAAGTAACCAGTGGCGTTGAGAAATCTGCCTCGGCAGCCATCCTTTGCAAACTACTTTCTTGCTGAAGGGCATGCAGTCCACAATGTTTATCCCAACCAGATCAGGAATCAAACATTAACCATCGAAAGCACCGGGCCTCCACCGGTTGGTATACCCGTGGCTGCCACCCTTGCCGACAAGATCGTTGTTCTACACGAACTTACCAAGGCTTGTGAACCCGCGTAACCACCTATACCCTTCCCCATATAGAGCGGAGATCGTTCTCTCAATCAAAATGCCTTAACGGGGTTGGATGGCGAGTGTTACGAGGGGTAAGTTGATACTCATCAGGGATTTAGAAAACCGAACACATGAAAGAACTCCCGCCTGCGATCGTTGTTCGGCGAAACAATCAGTAGAGTTGAATGCAGATACAAAAATTGAAACAAATCAGGCAACGGGTTCGAACAACAGATAATGTCAGGATGATTAAGGCGTATGTGTGCGAATGCGCCACTTTTTTATCAGGAAGGTTCCTGGCCGATGGCTTCCTTTAATTTTCGCGCCAGCTTTCCGAAATGAGGCGTGTAGCGGACATCATCGAGACGGGGGCGCGGAAGATCGACCTTCAGGTCCAACTTGATGCGACCAGGACGCTGGGTCAATACAAGCACACGGTCAGCCAGGAAAAGCGATTCGCCGATGGAGTGCGTCACCATCACGACCGTCTTCTGGCGCACCTGCCAGATGCGCGAAAGCTCCACCCACATGCGCTCACGGGTGAGGGCATCGAGCGAGCCAAAAGGCTCATCAAGCAGGAGCAGGTCGGGATCATGAACAAGCGCGCGTGCAATCGAGACGCGCTGCGCCATACCACCCGAGAGGTCGCGCGGCCAGGATTGTTCAAATCCCTGCAGACCCACCAGGTCGATCAATTCCTGGGCACGGACTTGAGCAATGTCAGGGGACATCCCCTGTAATTCCAGAGGGAGGGTAATGTTCTGAATCGCCGTCCGCCAGGGCATAAGATTGGATTGCTGAAACGCCATACCGATGCGCGGCTGGCGGCCGCTCGCAAAATCAAGCCTGCCCGTCGAATGGGGCAACAACCCGGCCAGCACACGCAACAAGGTGGTCTTGCCTGAACCCGAGGGACCCAGCACACAAATGAATTCCTGAGGACACAGTTCGAAGGAAACATCGTTCAGGGCGTGCAAGCCGCCGTTGTTATCGGGAAAGGTAACACTCAAATCGCGAACGGTGAGAAAAGGAGAAGTTTTGATCATTTGGATAACGTGTTTACTCTATCTTTCGACCCACGCTTTCAGCCCGGGTCGAAAGATACCGAAAAAATGGACGTGTGCTTTACGAAGGCTGTGATGGGTAGATACAATAATTTTATAGAACCATGCGACATGTAGAGTCCTTGCCATCCGGGATGGCACATTGCGCAGTTGAAATTTCAGGGAATAAATTGATTCGTAAAGGCTTTATTTACGTCAAGCGCTTGTTTCAACAGGCCCATCTTAAGCAGGGTGTTTTGCATATTCTGCCAGGCCTGTGGATTGGAATAACCAGGCCGATCGGTCTTCCATAGAGCAATCGAGCGCGATAGTATTTCCTTCTGCGTGCTCTCATTGGATTTGGACAAGTCGGGGACATATTTTTTACTGATGGTATAAGCTTCATCAGGGTTCGCAATGGTATCCGCCAGGCCTTTCAGAAAAGCACTGGTCATATTACGGACCAATTCCGGATGCTTTGCAATCGTATCTTCATTGGTGATCAAGCCATTCGAAGCCAACTGCACATAATCGGCCACGCGGATCTCATCCAACTTATAGCCCTGCGCCTCCAACTGAACAGGTTCATTGGTCGTGTAAACCGAGACCGCCTGTTCCTGATCGGCTGCCAGGGCCGCGACCTGATTGAAACCGATCGAATCGAGAGTCACATCCTTATCGGTCAACCCCGCAGAGAAGAGCAAAGCATCCAGGCCTATATAGTTGGCTCCGTATAAACCGGGCAGTCCGATCTTCCTGCCTTTCAAATCGGCAGGTTTGAGAAGGCCCTGACCGGCCTTGGAGACAACTGCCACAGGATATTGCTGATACCAGGCGGCAGTATAAACAATAGGCAAGCCCTGGGCGCGCGCCAACAAAACCTGCTCACCCGATACGACCGCGAATTGCAAATTGTTCGCACCCACCAACGAGACCGCATCGGTCTCAAGCGAATAATCGAATTCAAGCTGTATGCCTGCATCTTTAAAATAGCCCTTTTCGATGGACACATATAAAGGCGCAAATTGAATATTTGGAATGTATCCCACCGGCAGTTTTATGTGGACCAATGGGCCAGAAGCCACCGACTTAATACTGCCGCAGGCCGAAAGGCTAAAAACCAGGACGAGCAAGAGCAACGTAATTTTTCGAAACATCTTTACCTCTATTCCTTTCTCCATTCCTGCCAAACCAGAGCACGCGACTCCAACCAGGCTACCAGCCCGTAGAGACAAAGCGCCAAAACGATCAACATGAATATTGCGACAAACACCAGGGCCGTGTCGTATTGTCCGCGCCCAACATTTATCAAAAAACCCAGACCCTGGTTCGAGCCGACCAATTCACCCACCACAGCGCCGATCACCGATAACGTCGCACCGATACGCAGACCACCCAGAAAAACAGGCAGGGCGGCAGGGACCTCGAGCTTCACGAGGGTCTGTGCGCGGGAGGCATGCAGGGAATGCATCAGGTCCAATAAGGCAGGGGGCACGGCACGCACACCCACCACCGTATTAACCAGCACGGGAAAGAAAACAATCAGGGAACAGATCAATACCTTGGAAAACATACCGGGTCCAAACCAAATGACCAACAGAGGCGCTATAGCGACCAGAGGTATGGCCTGACTCGCAACGAGATAAGGTGACAGCACGCGTTCGAGGGCGCGCGACTTGGCGACGAGATAACCAAGGACAGTCGCCAGCGCGGCGCCGCAGAACAACCCCAATAGGATCTCGAGCAGGGTCACGCCGGTGTTAATGAAAAGGCTCCCATCTGACACAGCGATCAAGAAGCGCAGCCACACCTGCAGGGGAGAAGGGAGAATGAATGCAGGCAAATGCGCGGTACGAGCCACCAGCTCCCACAGGCAAACAGCAACCAACAGGGAAACCAGCCCCAACCAGGTACGGCTGCGGAAGAACCTACACGGAATAGTACGCAAATGATCGAAGTTCATAAATCGAGGGCGTGTCGCGTTTTAAACAAAAACGCCGCACGGAGAATATCTACGGGGCGTGAAGACTGACTTAACAGCCGATCTGACTAATGACGCATATAAACAAAATCCCGAAAACGAATCGTTTCCGGGGCGCCAAAGCAGACCAGTCCGCACAAGTCGGCCAAGTCAATCCTTCTTCCATCCAGACTATTACTGTCGGCCTCGGAATCTCACCGAGTCATACCGATCTCCTCACTCTGAAAGAATGCGAAGACCTGTTCGTGGGCTATACCACCGATCGGGAATTACACCCTGCCCCGAAGGTTAATATTAAGTTGCGGTGATT
>CAZPCR010000231.1:0-5236 GCA_964585035.1 uncultured Anaerolineaceae bacterium | reverse complement strand
TGCAGCGCACCGATGCGGTAACGTTTGCCCAGATGGTCGACTCGAATTGCTGTTGTCATAGTGGTTGTTTTTTAATATCCTGTATTGATTTTTAATGATCAGAGATTTTCTTGATCAACGGGCCGCTACCCCGCACCCGCACATCGCACTTTTTATCCCGCACACCGCACTCTAAATCGTATCCGCAAAAGTGCGTTCCATCGAACGGAAGTAGAACAACCCGCTGACCAGGAAGATCAACGAAATGCCGATCGATATTGCCATATTCATGTTCGGCCCGGTATTTGTACCCAGCAGTGCCCAGCGAAAGCCGTTGACCACACCAGCCATCGGGTTGAGCGAGTAAACAAACTGCCACTTGGCTGAGATGACATTGGCGGAATAGGCTACCGGCGTGAGGAACAGCCAGAATTGCGTCAGGAAAGGCAGCACGTAGTTCACATCGCGGTATTGCACGTTGATGGCTGAAAGCCACAACGATACTCCCAACGCGGTAACCACCGTTAGCACCAGGAACAAAGGCAGTGTCCAGATCGCCGCTGTCGGCGTGACTTTGTAGTAGATCATCAATACGATCAAGATCAGGAATGCGATGGCAAAATCCACCAGCCCGCCGAGTACGGATGCCAGGGGCAGCACCAGCCTTGGGAAGTAGATCTTCGACACCATGTTCTGGTTGGTTGTCAATGAACGACTGGCGTTGTTCAACGCCGCCGAGAAGAGTCCCCAGGGCAGTAAGGCGGTATATGAAAAGATCGGGTACGGTATCCCTTCGGTGTTCACCTTGGCCACAGTGCCAAAGATAAAGTTGAAGATCAACATGGTCAACACGGGTTGGATCACAGCCCAGGCCGCACCCAGTAACGTCTGCTTATACCGGACTTTAATATCACGCCAGATCATGAAAAACACCAGTTCACGATATATCCACAGGTCCCGCAAGTTGAGCGCTGCCAGTCCGGTGGATGGCTTAATATAGATGGTTGTTGGTTCGTTCTTTACAAGTTCAGTCATAGGATAATTATTCGGAAGCGAGCAGGTGAAAGCCTTCTTTCATCATTCTGCTCTCTATTCTCTTTTCTTTTCTGTTCTCTATTTTCTATTTCCTGTTCTCTTTAAACCATTCGATTGTACGGCGCATCCCCTCTTCGAACGGTACCTGTGCTTGCCAGCCAAAATATTCCTTCGCTCGCGTCACGTCCAAACCTCGTCGAGGTTGGCCATTGGGTTTGTCGGTCTGCCACACGAGCTTCCCCTTGAAACCGGTTAGGCGGACAATCAGTTCCGCCAGGTCCTTGATGGATATTTCATATCCCGAACCCAGATTGACAGGCTCCGGCCCGTTGTATTTCTCCGCGGCAGTGACAATGGCTGTGGCCGCGTCTTCCACATACAGGAACTCGCGCGTCGGCGAGCCGTCGCCCCAAACCGCCAGGTCATTATCGCCGCGTTCCGTTGCCTCGATGGCCTTGCGGATCAGCGCCGGGATCACATGCGAAGATTGCAAATTAAAGTTATCGCGCGGGCCATACAGGTTCACCGGCAAGAGGAAGATGGCGTTGAAACCGTATTGCTGGCGATAGGCCTGTGCCTGCACCAGCATCATTTTTTTTGCAAGACCGTACGGCGCATTGGTCTCTTCGGGGTAACCCATCCACAGGTCTTCCTCTTTGAAAGGCACGGGCGTGAACTTGGGATAGGCACATACCGTACCGATCGCCGTGAATTTGCCCACCTCGTTCTTATAAGCCTGGTGCATTAACTCCACGCCCATCATCAGGTTGTCGTAAAAGAAATCGGCAGGGTGTTCTCGGTTGGCGCCGATGCCGCCCACATTGGCGGCCAGGTGGATGACGACTACATTCTTGCGATCGACGTCTTTGAGCGTATCGGCATATAAGCGGCGGATGTCGTTGGGGTCCACCAGGTTATAGTCCTCGATGTGCGGAATGAAAATATCCGTTGCGCCGCCTTGCTTGAGCTTCTCGGTGACAAACGATCCGAGAAAACCGGCTCCGCCTGTTAAAATGACACGTTTACCCTGCCAAAAACCTGTTGATGTTGATTGGTGAGAGTTTGAATGTTTAAGGTTGGACAATTGAGCCTCACTGAACAATAAATTGGGCATTCCGATAGCGTTCATCCAGCGGGTTGCGGATCAAACCGCTCTTGAGAGCGAATAACAATTCGCGCACGCCGTCGTCGATATCCAGGGTTGCTTCAAAGCCGAGTTCGCGTTTAACCTTTGTGAAGGATACAGAGATATCGCGCATATCCCCGCCGAAAGTCAAGTCTTTATATTGGACCAGGGTCTCGGGAATGCGCTTGAGCACAAACGCTACGATTTGGTCCTTGGTGTAATTGCCTTTTTCAGTGCCGAGGTTGTAAACCTGCCTGCGAACCTTGGCCAGCGGCGCATCCAGTCCCAGCAGGATGCCGCGTACTACGTCGCGTACGTGCAGGAACGAACGTGAATAACCCCGCTGGTAGATCAATAATTGACGCTTGGTGAAGGCGTCCAAAACGAACTGGTTGACGATCAAGTCGAAGCGCGTGCGGGGAGAGATCCCATACAGCGTTGCAAAACGGAACAACAACGGCGCTGTGGCATCATCCTTTTGCCCCAGCAAATATTCCTCTGCCGCAACCTTTGTCTCAGCGTAGATGGATTGAGGGTTCAACGGGGACTCTTCGGTCACCGGCTTTCCATCGGACATCAGTCCGTAATTGCTGTACGTTGATGAAAAAACAAATCGTTCAACACCCAGGTCTCGCGCTTGCCCATGAACTTGTTTGACGGCTTCCACGTTATATCGCCATGCCACTTGTTTACCCACAGCCTGGCAGGCAGGAAACCCGACGATGGCCGCCAGGTGGACGATTGCATTCGGCTTCGGCCATTCCCCGCGCAAGGCATCTTTAATGGCGCGTGGCTCTGCCACATCGGCCTTGACAAAATGGAAATTGGGATGGTTCAGGAACGGCACTAGCGACTCCCCGCCAAACAGCAGGTTGTCGATCACTGTCACATTGAAATTGCCCCTGAGCAGTTCTGAGGTCAGAAGGGATCCGATATAGCCCGCGCCTCCCGTGACCAGGATATGACGTTCCTCTGTCATATTTGATCTCCCATGTTGAGGATCACTTTCCAACCCCTCAGTTCAAGTGCGGGTGCGTCGGCATCCTGAACAACCGTGAAACCCTGTTCGAGACAGGAGAGCCGGCAAATATCGGCCACATCGCCTTCTCCAATTACCTGTACGCTGTTGAAACCTGCTGCTCTTACGGCATCCAGGTGCTCCTTGATGCGGCCCCGCGTTTTTCGGTACAGATCGAAGGATCGTTCGATATAATCAACGGTTAAGCGGGCACGTAAGGCAATGCCCTCCGGCGTGATGATATATCGCAGTTTCTTGCGCTCGGCCCGCTGGACTTTTACATAGCCTTTGGCAACCAGCCGTTTGAGGTGCCAATTGACCGTCCCTACTGCCACGCCCAGTTGGGTGGCAAGTGTGGATTGGTTTACATCCGGGTCGTGCTCTACTTGTTCGAGAAGCGTAAGCTCACGGGAATTATCGTTTTGAGGTTCCATATCTCCAAAATTCAGTCGCTGAATTATAACACAGACCTTTGCAAAGGCAAATTCAACGCTTACAATCATGTCATTATGCCAAAAGACATTATGCAGAATGATCAGATCTTCGACTCAACAGGACAGGTTTATCAAAAAACCCGCATCGCTCATTGGGATGCCGTGGCTTGCAAACGTGATAAATGGAATGGCTGGGGCGGAACGTACCATCGCCGGCTTGAGGAGGTCTATCGCTTCCTGGTCAGCCCGGGTCAGCGCGTGCTGGAGGTCGGTTGTGGTGATGGCGACCTGTTAGCCGCTCTCCAACCCGCGCGCGGGGTCGGCCTCGATTTTTCAGCGGAGATGATCCAGCGCGCTAGTACGAAACATGCTAGCCTCGAATTTATAAAGGCTGATGTTCACGATCTTACCTCTCTGGAAGGCCCTTTCGATATCATCGTTTTTTCTGATACCGTCAACGACCTGTGGGATGTCCAGCGCGCTTTTCACGAGATCAAACGGCTCTCCATTCCTTCCACTCGCATTCTCATCAACTTTTACAGTGGCTTATGGCAGCTTCCGCTTGCGATCGCTCAATGGTTGAACCTGGCCGGGCCTGTGCTTACGCAAAATTGGCTCACACCGGAGGACCTTCGCAATATGTTGAGTCTGGCCGGGTTTGAAGCCGTACGCGGCTGGCAGGAAATCCTCTGGCCGTTTCCTTTGGGCGGCTTGGCGAATAAATTCCTCGTTCGGCTGTGGCCATTCAATGAGTTCGCAATGGCTAACTTCATCATAGCCCGTCCTCAGCCCGAACCCCTCTCCGTAGAACCGACCGTTTCGGTGATCGTACCCGCCCGTAATGAATCAGGCAACATTCAGGCCATCTTCGAGCGGACTCCGAAAATGGGTTCGCAAACTGAATTGGTCTTCGTCGAAGGACATTCTCGCGATGATACTAATGCTGTTATCGAACGCGAAATAGCCGCTCATCCCGGCATCTCTAGCCGGCTTTTCCGTCAAACCGGCATCGGCAAAGCAGATGCTGTCCGCCTCGGCTTCGCCGAAGCTATAGGCGATGTACTGATGATTCTGGATGCCGATCTTACAGTCCCCCCTGAAGACTTGCCGCGTTTTTACGAAGCCCTACGCACGGGTAAAGGTGAGTTTATCAACGGTGTGCGTCTTGTATATCCGATGGAAAAAGAAGCCATGCAGGGCTTGAACTTCCTCGGGAATAAGTTTTTCAGCGTGGCCTTCTCGTGGATACTGGGCCAGCCCATCAAGGATACTTTGTGCGGCACCAAGGTGCTCTGGCATAAAGACTATGAGCAGATCGTTGCCAACCGTTCCTATTTTGGTAACTTCGACCCGTTCGGCGATTACGATCTTATCTTCGGCGCGGCCAAACTCAATCGCAAGATCATTGATCTTCCCATCCGTTATCGCGAACGGACCTACGGCTCCACCAATATCTCGCGCTGGAAGCACGGCCTGCTTTTATTTAGGATGGTCTCCTTCGCGGCCCGCCGTATGAAATTTATTTAAATTGAACTATCCGAAAAAAATGATATGTGTGGGGCTAAGCCCTGCACATATCATTTTTTTTAGAAATCTCCATTTACATCGTGCTCGTAGAGTATCTCTATTCACCCCCGGTTAATC
>CAZPCR010000230.1:0-5258 GCA_964585035.1 uncultured Anaerolineaceae bacterium | reverse complement strand
AATAGGTAAATTCCACCGGCGTGCCATCGTCGGCGTATACCGTGCGTTCCTTGAAGAGGATGGGCGCACCTTCCTTGATCTTCATAAGGTGGGCTATGTCTTTGGTGGCCTCGCGAGCTTCTAGCCTTTGGATGGCACGTTTGACCTTATAGCCGGACTTTTCGAACAAGGACCAAAGGTGTTGGACTTCGAGGTTTTCGTCAAGTATGCGGGCGAATAACCCATGAGGTATGTAGGCGTCGTGGACGGTTATCGGTACGTTATCGGCAAACCGCAGGGTTTTTATGCGGATCACTTTACTGCCAACCGGTATATCCAGTGCCTGGGCAATTTTAGGTTTGGCGGAGACCACGTCTTTATTTAACAAGGTTGCGCGGACATGGACTCCATCATTTTCCGCTTTGTCGAAGAAGCTGGTGAGGCGCGTATGGTCACGCTGCAGATGAGGGTAGGCTACAAAAGTCCCAACACCGTGCCGCCGATAAAGCAGGCCTTCATCCACCAGGTCTTCGATGCTCTCCCGTATGGTCATGCGGCTGACTTTAAATTGTGACGCCAGTTCGTTCTCGGAAGGAAGTTTCTCGCCGCGTTTTAATACCTCGCGCGTAATTTCCCCCCGTAGTGCTTCCCGGATCTGTACGTATATCGGAATACCTTCGCTTCTGATCAATTCAGACATGGGATTCCTTTTACCTAACCCGTAAAAATCGAATGACCTCCTATGTAGGAAATGCAGCGAATCTACACTTCCCGCTAAGAAGGCTTCCTGAGATTTACGGTTAGGTTGTTAAATCAAAGTTATCTAGACGTATAGATATCTATATCATTATATACCAAACATTTTTGAATGTCAATAAATGGGACGTGACCCAAATGGGTAATATTGATAAACCTCACTCATCTCTCTCAGCACATTTGGTTCCCTCCGATAATGATGAGAAAGATGAGTGAGTATTTCGATATGAATAACTAGGCTCGAATACGTTCTCCTTTAGGATCCCATAAAGGTGTCTGCACGACCACTGCGCCGACCTGTTCGCCGAAGAATTCCACCTGCAGCTGTGTGCCGGTCTTGGTGTATTCGATCGGTAGGTAGGCATAGATCATGCTCTTACCAACCGAGTAGCCATATCCGCCCGCCGCAACCCAGCCAATGATCTTTCCGTCGCCGGCCCGGATAGGTTCCTTGCCCACGGCGACCGCGCGGCCGTCTGAAAGGGTCAAACAGCAAAGCTTTTGTTTTAAGCCAGCCTCTTTCTTCTTCAGCAGCTCATCACGTCCGAGGAAATTGCCTTTATCCATCTTTACAGCAAACCCCAACCCGGCCTCGTAAGGCGTATAGTCCGGGGTGATTTCACTGCTCCAGTAACGATAGCCTTTTTCAAGGCGCATGGTATCGATGGCTTTGTAACCTGCTGCGACCATTCCTTCCGGCTGGCCTGCCTCCCACAGCGTATCCCATAAACGCAGACCGTATTCCATGGGGCAGTAGAACTCCCAGCCCAGCTCACCGACATAAGTGACGCGCGAGGCGATCACTGGCACATCACCGACCGTTATGCGTTGTGATGTCATATAAGGGAATTTTGCATTGGAGACATCGGCCGTGGTGACCTTCTCAAGGATTTTGCGAGCCTTGGGTCCCCATAGGCCCAGGCAGGTAAACGAAGAACTTACATCCTCGATCGAGACCGATCCGTCTTCAGGCATATTAAGAGAGAGCCAGGACAGGTCGTGCTGGCCGAAAGCGGTGCCGGTAACGATTAAGAAACGATCCTCCCCAAGTCGGGTGACCGTGAAGTCACACTCGATGCCGCCGTGCTTGTTCAAACACTCGGTGTATATGATCGTACCCACGGGCTGGTCGATGTTATTGGCGCATACATAATTCAGGAATTTCAATGCGCCCGGACCGCGCACCTCGAATTTATTGAACGAGGTTTCATCGAACAAGCCTGCGTTTTCACGTGACATCAGATGTTCGTAACCGATGGCGCGTGACCAATTGTGGTGTGACCAGCCTTTCGGCTCGTGACCGTGGTGGGCTTTTTCTTCATAAGGCTTGAACCAGTTGGGCCGTTCCCAGCCGGTTTTCTCGCCGAAGTAACAGCCTAATTCCTGCAGGCGATGATAGGTGGGGGAGAGGCGCAGACCACGGCGCGAAAGCCGTTCTTCGCCGGGGAAGTGGATATCGTAATATTGTGTATATGTTTCAAGCGTGCGCGCCACGGTGTAATCCTGGCTGTTGTAATTGGATCCAAAGCGGCGTACATCCAGGCGCCAGACATCCCATTCCGGATGCCCATCGATGATCCATTCTGCCATGGCCTTGCCAATGCCACCTGCACCGGCCAGCCCGTGGGCGCAGAAAGCACAGGCGACCCAAAAGCCCTTTACAGACGTGGGGCCAAGCAGGAATTCACCGTCGGGTGTGAAACCCTCCGGGCCGTTCAAAAGTTTGATAACTTCCGCGGTTTCCACGGCTGGAACACGTTTAATGGAATTCTCCATCAAGGGTGTAAAGCGTTCCCAGTCGGGCGGTAGTAATTGATATTTGAAATCGCGCGGTATGCCCTTTAATCCGAACGGAGCCGGGTTGCGTTCGTAACCACCGGTGACCAGGCCGCCCACTTCCTCGCGCCAATAGACCAGCAGGTCGGGATCGCGCAGTGTTGGGAAGTCGTGCCCCATGCCTTTAATGGGTTTGGTGATAATGTATAAGTGCGCCATCGGTATTACCGGTAGGGTGAGTCCTACCATCTTGCCCACCTCCGCGCCCCATTGACCTGAAGCATTGACTACGATCTCGGTCTTGATGGTGCCTTTGTCGGTGACGACTTCGTTTACGCGCCCATCTTTTAGGTTTATCTTTTCCACGTTTGTATCTGTGAATATTTTCGCACCGCGGTTTTTGGCGCCGGCCGCCAGTGCATTTGTCAATCCGGTCGGGTCGATCACACCGTCGCTGGGTGTATAAGCTGCACCCACGACTCCATCCAGCGACATCATCGGGAACATTTTATGGGCCTCTTGGGGCGAGATCAGCTCCATCGGGACACCAAACGATCCGGCCATGCCAACCAGCCGCTTGATCTCTTCCAAGCGCTCGGCGGAAGAAGCCAGGCGGATACCACCGACTTCACGCCAGGATGTATCCTGGCCGGTTTCATCTTTTAATTTGCGATATAGGTCGGTGCTGTAGTGCATCATGCGGGTGAGATTGGCATCGGACCGCATCTGGCCGACCAGCCCGGCGGAATGCCATGTCGATCCGCTGGTCAGTTCATGGCGCTCGAGCAGGATTACGTCTTTCCAACCCATGAGGGTCAGGTGATAGGCAATACTACACCCACCCACTCCGCCGCCGATGATAACGACCTGGGCTTGTTTAGGAAGATCTGTCATTTTGTAACTCCTTGTTCCTAATTAGGTTTTTACTTATTCAAATTGTTTAATGATTGGACCCACACTCATGCATGGTTGTGGTCTATGTTCTATGATTGCCAGATCGACCCCGGCCTGGCCATGGCTTCCACAATGTCAAAAGATGAAATAATTCCCAACGGGAAGCCTTCCGGGTTATTGCCATCCAGGACAATCAGGCGATGATGATGGGTTTTGATCATAATGTCAGCCGCATCGCGCAGGCTGGCATTTATATCGATCGTCAATGCTTTATGCATCACATCGTGTACGGTCAGTTTTTCATTCACCCCTTTTTCCACATAAGGCATCAGGTCCCTGCCGCTCACCACGCCTTCCGGCTTGCCTTCGGCGTTCACCACCAGCACCGATCGCCAGCGGGCTTCCGTCATTGTGCGGGCGGCGGAGGTCAGGGGCGTTTTATCGCGGCAGACCAAAATGGCATCGGACATCACTTCGGCAACGATGCCGTGAGAATGTTTTTCCTCCCTGGCAATACTGGCCACGAAATCCGAGATTGATATCACGCCTACTGTTTTACCCTTGTCGGTGACGACTAGACGGTTTCTCTCTTTTTCGTTCAGGAGGTGCGCTGCTTCACTGATGGGTAGGTCGGCTTCCACCGTATCGATGGGATGGGTCATGAGATCGGCGGCGGTCAGCTTGCTCATGGTTTTCATGCTTTCGGGGTCTCCCGATAGCCACTCACCCGCCAGTAAATCGTAATCTGAAATGATCCCCAACGGCCGCCCATGATGGTCGGCGACGATAATGGCATGGACGTGATGCTGCGTCAGCAGGACAGACACCTCGCCCAGTGTAGCGTCCGGACGACATGTTAACAGACCCGGATGCATCAGGTTTCTAACAAGTTTGGTCATGAGTCATTCCTCCAATTAATGGACTTCGTCCACATCTTTGTACCACTTGACGCGGTCGCCAACCCGGGCCCGCAGCTGCCAGGCCATTGTTTTGGGCGTCTGGTCAAAGCGGGTCATTGCCAATTCGACCTGTGAGTTTATTTTGTCTTTCTGCTCGGAGGTCAGTTGTTCATAACTCTGGGCCAATTGTCGCACCTTGTTCAGGTTCATGGTCGTCGTTCGCCAAAGACCCCAATCGGCAGCGCACAATTCGCTGATGCGTTTGATGTTGATGGTCTCTTTATCGATGTCGCCCAGGGGATGTTCGAGCAGCAGCATGATCGTGTCGATGATGTCTTTTTCGTTTATCTGCACGATCTGCATTTTCTCGAGCAGCATTTCCGCCAGTGGGATGCTTGGGGAATCAACCTCAAGCCGCCCGGTCCATCGGATCACGTGGCAGAAATTCAGTTTTTCATAGAAGACGTCGATGTGCATGCCGATCTCTGGTTTATCGTAGATCGCACGTTCCCCCTCCGAAACGATGAAGACCTCCCGGTTCTCGGTGTATCCCATGGCGGACAATAACACTTTTACAT
Organism: uncultured Anaerolineaceae bacterium; assembly: GCA_964585035.1. Classification (GTDB taxonomy): domain Bacteria; phylum Chloroflexota; class Anaerolineae; order Anaerolineales; family Villigracilaceae; genus Fen-1038. Next base: position 376 of record CAZPCR010000230.1, on the reverse strand, counting down.
CTTTGGCTTGTTTGGAGTAAGCCGCAAAATCAATGTCGGTGTATGCCCGGCCCATCATCTGTTGCAGGTAACCGAACTTGGGGCAGTGCATCTGAAAGGCGAGTGAGCCAATGACCCTCAAGAGTACACCCGCATTGTTGCTGGCTTTGATGATCTTCTTTAATTCGTTTTCAAACTTGTCTCGTTCGGCCTGATCCTGCTCGGCCATTCCAATAGTACTGCTGGTCATTCAATGCTCCTGTGGAAAGGATTTGGTAAACAGCGCCTGATTGAAAATGATTATTTTACGAGTCAAAGGGATAAAGAAAACATCTAAGGCATTATAACAAAGAAAACAAAAACTTGCAAATTTCTTCAAAATCTTATATAATTGACA
>CAZPCR010000229.1:4914-5264 GCA_964585035.1 uncultured Anaerolineaceae bacterium | reverse complement strand
CACCGTGCTCCACGGCATATTTGGCCGAATTGATCAGGGCAAAATGTCCGTTCCCGCGGCCTTCCTGGTCAAGCCATATGATTACTCCCCTGTCCTCCTGCTGGATCAAGGCCTGGGCTATTTCCATTTGTTCGCGGCAGTCACATTCTATGCTATTAAATACATGCGCTGCCATGCAGGCAGAATGTACGCGGCAAAGCACGGACGATTGCTGTTTTACGTCTCCCATCACCAACGCGACACTTTCTTTTTGACCGTCGTAATAGAGATATTCGTGAAAGACCCCGAATTTTGTTTTTAGCTGCCGGTCTGCAAGGCGAACAATCATAATAGAGTCTCTTAAAGGGGAA
>CAZPCR010000229.1:0-4904 GCA_964585035.1 uncultured Anaerolineaceae bacterium | reverse complement strand
AATTCCTTACCGTTATTCCTGCGTGGCTTTGAGGATGAGGCTACAGTGATCGATTTTTTCGTGTTTCATCATCCGCTTTATGAACTGTTCGACCGTGCCGCGCTCGTTCCATGGGAACAGCATATCGCCGTCCCATTTCTCCGTCTGCATCGTCTCGATCATCAATTTAAGTTGATGATGAGAGGCTTCATACTCATCCCACACCTGTTCCAGTGTCCAGGTGCTGCGCTCATCGGCAGCCGGGCCGTTGTATTCGTAGTATTTCGTATTCGCGGTGACGCAGAAGTATTCGCCCCCTTGGGCATACGCGCTCAACGAGCGGGCCGCCTCCCCATTCCAGACGCCCAGATGTCCCACCACATCGCGTACGCGCCAGGCCCGTTCGTCATTATGAACCACCTGCTCCGGGTCGAGGCGGGAGAGAATCGAACGCGTCTCGCGACGTGTTGTATCGAGCAAACTCAGTGATCGGCGGCGTGCTTCATCAACATCCGAATTCATTGCATTCTCCCTGTCAATGTTCTGTATGATGCTGTGACAAAAACATTCCGTACCTCGACCGTACAGTATAATTATTATACAGCGCGGCGATGGAGTCCGCCCTTAATTGCTTTCACGCTGACGACTCCTACCCAATTCAATCCGGAAAAGGAGTCAGCATGAGCAGGCTATTATTATTGGTGGGTATCGGGGGTTTCACCGGTTCGATATTACGATATGTGATCAGCGGTGCAATACAACAACTCACCCAAAGCACGAGTTTTTCCTACGGCACACTGGCGGTAAATGTAGCGGGTTGTCTTATCATAGGCATCCTCTCGCAGCTGGCAGAGTCGTACGGACTGTTGACCGCCGAAACGCGCGCCCTGCTCATTACCGGAGTGCTGGGCGGCTTCACGACTTTTTCCACATTCAGCAACGAGACGATGAATTTGTTCCGCGACAGTGAAAACCTGCTCGGCCTGCTCAACATCGGCGCACATATCTTTTTGGGACTGGGAGCGGTATGGATGGGCCGCACCCTGGCGCTGATCCTATGGAGGTGACCGCATGACCCTGCAATCCGAGAGTTACCTGCTCCGTATTTTCATCGGCGAGAGCGACAGAATAAATGGCAAGCCACTCTACGAATGGCTGGTAAGGGAAGCGAAATCGCGCGGCATGGCAGGCGCCACGGTCCTGCGCGGCATGATGGGCTTTGGCGCACACACCAAAATCATCCACACCTTTAAGATCGAACGCCTGTCGGAAGACCTCCCGATCGTGATCGAGATCGTGGATACCCAGGATAAGATCGAAGCTTTCCTGGCGTTTGCCGAATCAAATATCAAACGCGGCATCATGGCAACGGTCGAGAAAGTGCAAGTCCGCGTTTACCGTGGGGGAAAGATCGACTCGTAACCGGCGCTGATGTATTCCCGGAGGCACAACTTGGGGGATGACAGGGACGAACTAAGAGTCGACCGATATATCAGCGGCTTTTTCAAAGGCCTCTTTGCCTTCACTGATCGAAAAATAGATCAGGCCCAGCGCGCCGAGGACATCTACAAAACCCAGACCGGTGAGCTGAAAAACGAGGCTGGAGACCAACAGCACAACCGACATATAAATGCAGACCATCGAGCAGTTCGCGTCCGAGAGGATGGGGGCCGAGTTAAGGGCGTGCCCAATTTTGCGCTTACCTAGAACCAATCCCCACATGATCGCGATGGATATTAAGGAAATGACAAGGCCCGGCAGGGTGGTGGTTGGTTTGTGAGCCGTGGAAATATCAAAGATGGCAGTCGCGCCCAGGCCGGCTGCGAGCAGGTAGAAGGATGTACCGGTAATATGTAGGGCGGTGCGCTCCAGCCCGGAACGCGGTGACTCCGTGTTTCGACGGATGCGCAGCACCATGACTAAGATGCCAATACCGGATATAACCTCGATGAAGGAGTCGATACCGAAACCAAACAGGGTAAGGGTCGCATCCTGGGAGCCGAAGTAAATGGACAGGAGACCTTCAGCAAAATTATATAAAATGGTGAACAACGCCAGGAACATGGAATATCCCCAGAATTTGTTCATGGAAGCTGGAGTGAGAGCTGTCATGATCCTTATGATCGCCTTTCCATCATTTAAAATCCTTTTGGTCAAATACTCCCGATTCAAGGCAGGTCTTCAACACCTGCGGATCGAAGTGTTTTCCAGACTCGGACTTCAAGTATTCCAACACTTTTTCATTCGACCAGGCTCCCCGATAAGGCCGGTCGGACGTGAGTGCATCCCACACGTCAACAACAGAGAAGATGCGTGCCGTCAGAGGTATCTGATCACCTTTCAAGCCGCGCGGATAGCCTGTGCCATCCCATTTCTCATGATGGCAATACGGAATGTCCATGGCAGATTGCAGGTAGTGAATGGGGGAAAGCATCTCGAAAGCCAGGGCAGGATGCTTCTTCATGATTATCCATTCTTCTTCCGTCAATGGACCTGGTTTGAGCAATATTCCATCCGGGACGCCCATCTTGCCGATATCGTGAAGTAGGGCTCCCCGGCGGACGCCCACCAGCTCCTCATCCTTGATCCCGAACCGTCCCGCCAGTTCCAGGGCTATGACAGTCACTCTCTGCGTGTGACCTTCGGTCTCTTTATCGCGCAGGTCCATGGCACGTGACCAGCCTTCGATGGTGGCGTCATAGGCCAGGGTGAGGTCAATATTCGAGCGCTGCAAATTCTCAAACAAAGAGGCATTATCGATCGCTAGAGCAGCCTGGCTCGCCATGGAGTTGGTGAAATCAAGCCATTCCTGGTCCGGTTCGCGGCTTGTGCGTTGGAAGATCTCCAGCACGCCCTTGACACTTCCTTTGGCCATCAGCGGCACACCGTAATAGCATGCAAAATCCTCATCCGCCAGGACTTTTGTAGTGAGCAAGTCATTCGGCTCATCCTTGAGATTCGGAAAGTAGACAAGCTGTCGATCCAGGACGGCGCGCATGGCATGACGCTGACCCGATTGCATAATAGCTTTCTCGGTAGCCTTGGTACGGAAACCTGCCCCACCGCCATATTCCAGCCGGCTGGAAACTGGGTTCAATATCAATATATCGGCGGCATCCACACCCAGTTCTTTGGTAAGATACTCAAGGATCCAGGTCAGGTTATAACGCAGGTCGAAACTGGAGGCGATGACCCGGTCGATCTCACGCAGGGCTGCAAGCTGCCCAAGCTGACGTCTGATTTTTTCCTCTGACCGCTTGCGTTCCGTAATATCGATCAGGCTGCCTTCATAAAACATGAGTTTTCCATCTTCATCGCGAATAATTTGACTTCGATCTTCCGACCAAAATGTCGTTCCATCCAGGCGTTTGAGTTCCGCTTCGAATTTGAAGATAAAATCGGTCTTTTCGATTTCACTCGTGAACTTCTTGTTGGAGTCGGGATCGACATGGAGATCACTAATATTTACAGGCAGGATGGATTCGCGGTCCTTGTAGCCAAACATCTTGACCATCGCAGGGTTGGCATCCAGAATGCGCCCATCTGCCGCGCTACGGTATAAAGCAATCGGTAAATTTTCGAACAACATACGATAATCCTGCTCCGATCGGGAAAGGGCATCTTCTGCCTGCCTGCGCTCAGTGATATCGCGGGTCAACCTGGCGAAGCCGCGCAGCTTTCCGTCTTCGTCGTACAACGGGCTGATGGTTACATCGGCCAGGAACTCGCTGCCATCCTTGCGCACCCGCATACCTACTTCCCTGAAGTGGCCCGTCTGCATGGCGATCTCCAGTTCCTTTTCAGGTTTTCCACTCTTCACATCGGCATCTTTATAAAACCGTGAGAAATGTTCTCCGATGATCTCATCGGCGCGGAACCCTTTAATGCGCTCCGCTCCGGCATTCCAACTGACAACGCGGCCCGTGGGGTCCAGCATAAAAATGGCATAATCCCGTACGCCTCGTACCAGCAGGCGGGTGAACTCTTCGCTTTGGTGTAGTTCGGCCTCGCTCCGTTTGCGTTCCGTGACATCACGGATGGCAGCCATGACCAGGATGCCTTCTTCTATTTGAAGCGGGCTGAGGCTGATGTCCACCGGGAACTCGGCACCGTCTTTGGTGAGCCCAAATAATTCCAGCCCGACCCCCATTTGGCGGACGAGCGGTCTATGAAAATAGGTCAGGCGGTTTATCCCATGCCGCAACCGATATCTTTCAGGGAGCAGGGAATCCACATTTTTGCCGAGGATCTCATATCGCGAATAGCCAAATAACTTTTCTGTCTGTAAATTGACCAGGATGATCTTCCCCGTTGAGTTGGTGACCACAATCGCATCCGGTGAAGCGTCCACCAGCTTTCTGAAATATTCGGCAGCATGTTGGGTCTCGGTGATCAGATCAAATACGGCCAGGAAATATTTCTTCTCGTAACTATACACCGAGATGGAAAATCGCATCTTTAAGGCTTCCACGTGAGTCTCGACTCGCTCAGGCTTACCCGTCATCGCGACCCTGCCGTAAACTTCAAACAACTCCGGATTTGCTTCCCTTATACCCGGAACGACTTCTGTTACTTTTTTACCGACCACATCCTTCAAGCCCGTCAACGATTCGAACGCGCTGTTAACCTCAAGATATATAAAGTCTTGAGGTTGGCCATTTTCGAAGATCATCTTGCAGTAGGCAACGCCGTTCAGCAAGTGCTCGAATAAGTATCTATAACGAATTGCCCGTCCTTCCAGGGTGTGGGTTTGGTTGCGTTCTGATTCCACCCTTTGGCTTTTCGGCTTGATTGCTTTCTTATTTGGTTGCCGCTTGTTTTTTTGGCCGGTTATCGATTTATCATTTATTATTGTCTTTTTCATGGAGCCCCTGCCCGAATTTTGGCTTAATATCCATCATTTAATAATTACTCCTTGTTTCCCT
>CAZPCR010000228.1:0-5291 GCA_964585035.1 uncultured Anaerolineaceae bacterium | reverse complement strand
TTTGAAAGGTCAAATACGCGCCCGCGGTTTTGGAGAGAATATCCCACCGGTGATTATTTTCGACCAGCGCGTGGCGTATCAATATTTACAAGGACTCTCGCGGCAAGTCGATCAATCGATGGTGGATGGCAGTTTGCATTTGGATGGCACCAACGTCGTCGCGCAACCCGGGCAGTCAGGCCGCATGCTGAACCTGGACGCAAGTTTGATCTATTTAAGTGCCCGGCTGCAAACCTTCCAGGATGGGAATGTTCCGCTGGTCATTCAAGAGGTTAATCCGGCCATAATGGATCTATCATCGCAGGCCCAAACAGCCAGCCAGATCCTGAGCCAGCCACTGCAGCTCGTTATTCCGAACGCACAACAGGGAGATGCAGGTCCATGGGTGTATAACGCCCAGGTTCTTGCAAACATGATCGGTATTCAAAAAGTAAAGAATGGCGACAAAACAGACGTCCAGGTGACACTCGATCCGAACGCTTTGCATCAAATATTGGCAGGGATCGAAACGCAGGTGGACCGCCAGGCGTCTAACGCAAAATTCCATTTTAATGATGCAACTGGTCAATTAGTAGCCTTATCTCCTTCTCAGACCGGTCGAACATTGGACGTGGATGCCAGCATGAAGGCTATTCAGGATGCGGTCCTGCAAGGGCAGCATACGGTCCCATTAGTCATCCATGAAACGCAACCGACCCTGCCGGATTCGGCGACGGCGCAGCAAATGGGAATCACCCAAATCGTATCGCAGCAGACGACATATTTCTGGGGTTCAAGCGATGCGCGCATTCAAAATATAACGACTGCTGCATCTCGTTTTGATGGTGTTCTAGTTGCCCCCGGAGAAACCTTCTCCATGGGACAAGCCATGGGCGATATAAGCCTCGATAACGGTTTTGCCGAAGCCCTGATCATATATGGTGGTCAGACAATAAAAGGTGTGGGTGGTGGGGTGTGCCAGGTAAGCACAACTCTCTTTCGGACGGTTTTCTATGGCGGGTATCCAGTTGTTGAGCGTGTCCCGCACGCCTACCGGGTCGATTATTACGAAGAAACCTCCAGCGGTTTAGATAACTCAACTTTGGCAGGTATGGACGCAACCGTTTACTTCCCGTTGGTGGATTTTAAATTCACAAACGACTCAGCATATTGGATCCTTATGGAAACCAATGTGGATCTTGGCTCACGGTCCCTTACCTGGAAATTCTATTCAACGCCCGATGGACGTAAAGTTACCTGGAATACAACCGGACCCCAGAATATTGTTCCTGCACCGAAACCATCATTCGTTGTTAACTCGGATTTGAATCCTGGACAAATGACCCAAACGGATTGGGCAGCCAATGGCGCAGATGTAGGTGTTACTCGTACTGTAACGAAGAATGGATCGACATATTTTCAGGATGAGTTCAAGACACATTATCAAGCCTGGCAAGCCGTTTGTCAGTATGCTCCCGGTTTAAATGACCCTGCAAAAGCCGCTAAACGACTGAATATTTGCAAGGCGCCTGCTTCCTAGCATGGTAAAATAGCAAACTGATAGGAGCAAACATGGTTAGCCAAGAACTTCTTGAAATCCTGCGTTGTCCGAACTGCGTACGCGAAAAAGATGGGATGCTCAAACTCTATAAAGATTCCTGGTTGATCTGCCAGGATTGTGGTCGCAAATACCCGATCGTGGATGAGATTCCGGTTATGCTGATCGATGAAGGGGATAAGTGGATCAGCACGGCGGAAGAAAAATTGCCCGTTCCTCCTCCATCGAAATGACAGGGCCATATGGCTTCTCTGGATGATCTGGTTGCTGGCCTGATCAGCGAAGACGAGAATCGTGCAGAGGCCGCTGCATGCGAGCTTGCGGAACTTGGGGAAACTGCACTTTCATCTCTCGAAAGGTTGCTTAATTCATCAATCGTTGACCGACGCTGGTGGGCAGTCAGAACGTTGGCCCAAATGAGGCAGCCGCCATTGAATTGGTTAATTGATGCACTGAACGATCAATCTTTTGAAGTGCGTGAGGCTGCAGCACTGGCTCTGACAACACATCCATCAGAGAATGCCATCCCTGGTCTCGTCCATGCTTTGGGTGACACGGAAGGGATGCTTGGCGAATTAGCTATGAATGCATTGACCGAAATTGGAAAACCGACCATCCCGGCATTATTAGAAGCCTACCGGAGTGCGCACACAAAGGCCCAGGTCCAAATCATCCGGACCCTCGCCGAAATTCGCGACCACCGTGCAATTTCCTTGATGCTGAAAGCGACAGAAGAAGATTCTGCCATGGTAAATTACTGGGCCCAAGAAGGCCTGGAACGGCTTGGCCTGAATATGGTATATATTAAGCCAGAGTAGATAATGAATAAAATCCTTGAATTCCTCAAAAACATCAAATTACCAAAGATACCCAGGTTTTCGGTACGTCAGATAATTTTTTGGGGCGTAGCCCTCGTTATTGCCGTGGTTCTGTTTGTATTTGCCAGCAGTTTTACTGCTTGTTGGCAATTAACTGCGTTGCCAGGTATGGCCCCGGCGAGTTGCGGTGGAGCCGCAGTGAATCCGCTGGGGACACCGGTAATCAATGCGCAGGGCACAACCATGGCGGCAGTTCCACCTACCCCTGAAGTGGATGCGCCTGTTGTCCAATATCCGGAGTGGGATGGAGGCAGCCGTATCAATATTGTTTTCTTCGGCCTGCGAGGTACAAACACAGATATTAGCGAAGGGGATTGCCCACACTGTACGGATACGATCATGGTATTGACCGTGGATCCGGTGAGCAAAACGGCCGGCATGCTGTCTATTCCTCGTGATATGTGGGTTAATATTCCGGGGTTTGGGTACAGCCGCATTAACACAGCATGGACAGATGGCGAAGGCGCTAAATTGCCCGGAGGTGGTCCCGCCCTCGCGATGAAGACCGTATCTCAATTCATCGGCATACCTATCCAATACTATATCCAGGTTGACTTTTCCACTTTTACATCGTTCATTAATGAAATCGGCGGAATCGACGTTTATTATGATGAACCCGTAACTCTTAACCTCGACCCTACCGGCACCGGTACGGATCACTTTAAAGTAACCTGTTGTGGCATCCGTCATATGGATGGAAAGCGTGCATTGGCATTTGCACGTTGCCGTGATGTGTCCCAGGGATGCAGCGACGGCGACGTGGGCCGTGCGAAACGCCAGCAGGAAGTCATTATTGCTATTCGGAATAAAGTCTTCACCCCCGATTATTTCCCCAAATTAATGGCCCAGGCTCCCCAGCTTTATAACATATTCTCGGAGGGCATCCATACGAATATGTCGCTTGCGGATGCCTTAAAGTTAGCCCCGCTGACGAAAGACATTTCGTTACAGGATATCAAGCAGGGTGTGATCGATAATAGCATGGTCACATTCGCAAATGTCACACTAGCCGGCCAGCCTGCGAGCGTCGACAAACCGATTCCCGATAAAATACGCGTCTTGCGCGATGAAATCTTCACATCAAATGGTCCCACCAGCCCGATTGCACAAGGTGACCCGCTGACCTTAATGAAAGCGGATGCCGCCAAGATCATGGTAATTAATAACACCTACACAAATGGTTTGGATAGTTGTGTTGGTAATTACTTGATCAGTCAGGGCGTGGCGGCATCCGGCGGTTCGCCTACTGGTGCTTCCGACCAGACTATAGTTATTGTTTATTCTCCAAAACTATATGCCCTGCGTTATTTGATCCAAACGATCGGGATCAAGAGCAGTAATCAAATCATTATCAAACCGACTGCATCCCCGCAAGTCGATATTGAACTACGGTTAGGGAATGATGCGCTGCATAAGTTCCCGGGCTGTTAGCATTGGCAAATATTTTATTGAATGACTCAAAAAGTGCCTGACGCGTCAGGCACTTTTTTTGTTACGGTTGCTGAAATATTAATTTCAGTCCGCCTGTATAAGTTTGTCCATTTGTATCCGGGCAGGCAGGCGCGCTTAAGTTTGGAACCGGTATACCCGATTGTTCAACCCGGGCAGTGTAGACCACACCCGGCTGCATAATATAGTCCGCATATCCATTCCCGATCTCCGGCTTAAACCCGGTGAAGAAATGTTCTTCACCGCCGTTCCACGTAACAATGATTTCCATGCCGGGCATTTGATGATGATGGCTGTCTAACACCGATATTTGCATTAAGCCGCTCGTTAAATCAGGATTGCAGACCTGATCCTGGCTGACGAGTTGGATGGGTGAACCAGCCGTAGGGACCGGAGTTCGTGTTGGGCGAGGGGTGGGCGTATCAAAAATGGCCGGTGTGCTGGTGAATTCTATTGTAGGCGATGCAACAATTCCAACCGGAGTCCCGGTGGTTGAAACCGGCGAAGGCTGCGTAAGCGAACTTTGAACCCGAGTGGATGTTGGAGTGGGAGATGAGGTAGCTGGAATATTCGTTTTGCCGGATTGCAAGTCCGTCGCGAGATTGGCAACTTGCTGGATAACATTAAAAGAATCTCCCGCGCCGAGCATTCGTTGTGCCTGCGCGGTGAGTTCTTCGACCGGGTTTGGATCGCCCAGCAAAACCAATCGCGCCTTGGCCCGGTCAAGATTATGGTCTGATGCATAAGATGCAGCAACGACAACCCGGAACTGGTCTTTAAAGTCGGCCCGCAGGGTACCGGGGTTGGTATCTATAATGCGCAGGGGTGAGATGATCCACGAATAAATTACACCGAGCCCAATGCCCACAATGAGTCCAACCAGCCATAGCCAAGGAATCTTTTTTATGGCGTCCCGCCTTCAAGCTGTATTCCCGGAGGTGTCGAAACAGGCTGATATGCCTGCATGGCGCGCGTTAATTCTTCAAGCAGGGAAATATCGTTTGGTGAATAATTCAATTGTCGACCGGCTTGCAGCCCCTCCGCGGAAATTGCAGCGGGAGTTTCACTACCGAATATGGCAAGCCTGCGTACCGCCAGCTCGACGTTTTGATCTCCGTGATAGGCCTCCGCAACCATAAGCACATAATCGGTTCGAAAATCGATCCGCAGGGAGGCAGGTGTGGTATCGATGAATTTTACCGGGTTGATGATCCATCCATAGAACAATCCGATGGCGATACCCAGGACGGTCATAAGGAGGGGAGGTAACCAACGCGGCATAAGTTAATTCTGTCGTTAGAAAATTTATGTAGATCGGCCGTGAATAATGAGTTTAATAATGCCCGAGCAGGCGGCCGGCGGCACCCAGGGACACTTCCTTACCGTTGCTATCTTTCGATCCTGGCGGGGTTTGGCAGGCTCTGCCG
>CAZPCR010000227.1:2908-5320 GCA_964585035.1 uncultured Anaerolineaceae bacterium | reverse complement strand
TTCACATCCGCCTCGATGATTTGCGCCGTGACTTTTGGTTCATCCTGCTGCTGGCCGTCCCGGGTGTGATCCTCACCACCCTGATCGTAGGCTGGCTTGTCGCCCAGAGCACCGGGCTTGCCATTCAGGTCGCGCTCGTCTTCGGCGCCCTCGTCTCTGCCACAGACCCCGTGGCTGTTACGGCCCTCATTCGCCGCATCGGCGCGCCGCGCCGCCTGCAGGTCCTGTTGGAAGGCGAGAGTCTTTTCAATGATGGCACGGCCATCGTCATGTTCAGCCTCACGCTGGCCATCGCCCAGAGTGGACAGTTCGACCTGGCAGGCAATATTGCCAGCTTCCTCACTGTTGCCGGCGGGGGGATCCTGGTGGGGGTCGTCCTGGGGATGCTTATCTCCCAGGTTATTGGACGCATTGACGATCCGCTGGTAGAAACCACCTTGACCGTCGTCCTGGCTTTCGGCTCATACCTGCTGGCTGAATCGTTGCACGTCAGCGGTGTCCTGGCGGTTGTAGCCGCCGGCCTGGTGAACGGGAGCGCCGGGCCACGCGGTATGTCGCCTACCACGCGCATCGTGGTCTTTAATTTCTGGGAGACGGCCGCCTTCCTCGCCAACTCGTTTATATTTTTGCTGGTCGGTCTGGCCATCAACCTCAATCAATTGATCGCCAACGGACCGGCCATTGGCTGGGCCATCCTGGCCGTTTTGCTGGCGCGCGCCGCGAGCATTTATGGCTTTTCCCTCTTTGGCCGCGAGATTCCCTCCAAATGGAAGCATGTCTTGTATTGGGGCGGGTTGCGCGGTGCCATCGTCCTGGCGCTGGCGCTCAGTCTTCCAACGCAGGGCATCTTTGCCGCCCAGCGCGTGCAATTGCAGGCCATGGCGTTTGGCGTGGTGTTGTTCACGTTGCTGGTGCAGGGCTTCTCGATGGACTGGCTGACAAGGCGCTTGAAGATCGTCGAGCGTTCCGGCGTCCAGGAGGAATACGAACGTCGGCATGCCCGCTTCGTGGCCGGTCGCGCCGCCTATGAATATCTGCACCGCATGAGCGATCAGGGCCTGCTCTCTGAACATACCTGGGGACGCCTCGCGCCTCTGATGGAAAGTCAGAATGCGAGCCTGGTGGAAGCCGTAAAGGAAGTGATGGTTTCAGATCCCACGGTCGAAGCGGAGGAGCTTGATACGGCCCGCCGCGAGGCGCTGCGCGCCCAGCGCGGCGCGCTTACCGGCCTGCTGCACGACGGTATTATTTCCGAGGAGGCCTTTTCTCAATTGGTCGGCGAAGTGGATGCGGCCCTCACCGAGGAGCATTTGTCCTGGCCTGAGTTGCTGCGCGTCGGCGAAGCTGCCTCCTTGCCGGTAACCTCTTTAATGGCCGCTGTCATTCGCGAAGCCGACCTGGAAAATGCGATCAGCGCCCTTACCAAGATCGGTTTTGCAGTCGATTATCTGCCCAGCACAGGCGGCTTTCTTAACCACCGCAGCGTCACATTGTTGGTCGGCCTGCCCGCCGGTAGGGAGGCGGCTGCGGTCAGGGCCCTGGAGCATGCTTCGCGCGGCCAGGTGAAGTATGTCCCCTCGCCCTTTCCAGACAAGACATTGCATATGCCTGAGCTGGTCCCGGTCAGGGTGGGCGGCGTGACCATCTTTACCTGTGAGGTGGACTCTTACGAGGAATTTTAGTATGATGAAGTTGATAATTGCTATCGTGCATCATACGGATGGAGAAGACGTCTTGCAGGCTCTTACCAGGGCAGGGTTCCATGTGACGCGAATTGCATCGAGCGGCGGCTTTCTCCGCAGGGGCAATGCCACCCTGCTGATCGGCGTAGAGGCGGAACAGGTGGCCTCTGCCGTGCAGATCGTACGCGAGTACAGTACTCCGCCTGTGGACCCCGGCCTCAAACGCGGCGCGGTCTTCGTCTTGAAGGTCGATAATTATGAACAGATTTAAATTGTTTGTTTATATTGCCTTCTTGTATAAAGCAGCATTTGTTCGCGGCATAGAGATGCCGCTGAAGGCAGCGGCCCGATCGTTTTGAACAGATATAACAAAAGGTAGAAGATATGAGTGGTGCATCCATACATCTTTTGATGCTGGCGGTCGTGCAGGATCAGGACCTGGATGACGTAACGCGTGCTCTGGAACCCCTGGGTGCGCCGGTCGTTTATCTGGCCAGCGCCGGCGGATTCCTTGGACGCCGCAACGCCACGTTGTTGATCGGTTTGCCCGATGGCCATGAGGCCGGGGCTTTAGCCGCCTTACGTTCAGCCTGTAGGCAGCGCGTGGAATATTTAACCATGCCGCTCGAAGGATCGCCTCTGCCCATGCCGGCTCCCATTCCGGTAACCGTGGGTGGCGCAACGGTCTTTGCCCTCCCGGTCGAAAGTTATGAAGAGATTTAGATTGTTG
>CAZPCR010000227.1:0-2808 GCA_964585035.1 uncultured Anaerolineaceae bacterium | reverse complement strand
ACCATGAAGATGATGATCGTGATCGTCAAAGATAACGAGTCCGAGGCTCTCACCCGCGCCCTGATCGGTGCTCAATATCGCGTGACGGGCATTTCTTCCACCGGTGGCTTTTTGCGCAGCGGCGTCACGACCATGTTGATCGGCGTGGAAGACACGCAGGTGGATGCCGCCAGGGAGTTGATACGTTCCACGCTCACTGCCTCCCGGAGCCGCTCCGAACATGGGGAAGACCCCGCTGGGAAGCGCGCCACGCTCTTTGTCGTCCCCGTTTCACGCTTCGAGCAGGTCTAGAAGAAGTGCTCATCACCTCTTATCCACTTATTTACTTATCAGATAACCAATGACATCCAAACCTGAAATTCACAGTGGCACCATTAAAATTTCAGCCGCCGTCCTGCTGCTAACAGCGGTCATGCTGGCCTGCGCCTTACCGGTCGCTCCGTCGCAGGTCAATGACGCGGCCACGATCGTGGCTCAGACGATGCAGGCCCTGACGGTATCCACGCCGCTGCCTTCCCCGGCCGCGACTGCTGCTGCGGCGGCTTCACCGACTGCCCCTTCCCCTTCGCCGACCACCAACTCCAATCCTCTCCCGCATTCGTTGTATTTTCTCAATAACGACAAGGCCGGCCTTGTGCAAATTTTCCGCCTCGAGCGCGATGGTCATACTCTTAATCAGGTTACCTTTGAGCCCGCCAATGTCGATACCTACGACGTCTCTCCCAAGGACGGGAGCGTGGCGTATGCCTCGAACAATCAATTGCTGTGGGCCGATGCCAACGGCGCGGGGCGCCGCATACTTGTGGACGGCGGCCCCGTGAATGACAATAACCGCTTTACGAACAGCGTCGGCACACCGGTCTGGTCGCCCGATGGGGGCACGATCGCTTTTAGTTACGACGGCCTCAATTTTTACACGATGAGCACCGGGGTCGTCAGCAAAGTCCTGCAGAACCAGATCGATACTACGGCCGGTTTCCCGGTGGTGCGCGATCTGTATTCGCCGTCCAGGTATTCGCCCGACGGAAGCAAGCTCCTCATCAACATCGGCTTTTATGAAGGCGGCACGTTCGGTATTTATCACCCTTCGGATAACACGCTGCTCAATTTCACGCGTCCCGAAGGCGGGAACGTATGCTGTGATCTCGAATGGGTGCCGGATGGGAGTGGGTTGTACGCCGCCAGCTCCACCATGGGCCTGGCCGAATCGGGCCTGTGGTATATCAATTCCGCGGACGGCAAGGTGGCCGCGCTCCTGCCGGGTTCCGCGCCCGACGGCACCTATAACTTTGCCGACGCGCCGCAGGTTGGCTCGGATGGCAAGTTGTATTTCTTCTTCAACAACCTGCCGGCCATACCGACCAGCGGGCATACTCCGCTGCTACTTGTCCGCTCCGGGAGCGATGGCGTGACCGGTCGTGCGCAGCTCAAGCCCGATATCTTCGACAGTATCAACGAGGTGCTGTGGGCTCCCGATGCCAGCCTGGCCGTGGTGGCCTCTGCACCCATACAGGATGTTACCCAGGGCGGCCTGGCCGAGATCGTCTATCCCGATGCGCGCCCGAACGTTCTGCTTGCTCCCTTCGCCGAACAGCTCCGCTGGGGACCGTAGGATTACGGAAGCATCTCCAACAAAAATCTCCTTGAACATAATAGCCAACCGGCTCCATAACCAGCTTATTTCCCGGCCTGCTTTTGAATCACCTGCCGAGGTCGTAGGGTGGCTGGGCGCTGTGCAGGCCCAGGACTATGCAGCCGCCAAATGGGCGGTGGGCCTTCGCATGAAAGATGGCTCCGACGCCGCATTGGACCAGGCCCTGGCGGATGGCACGATCATCCGCACGCATGTGATGCGTCCAACATGGCATTTCGTCACACCCGCCGATATCCGCTGGATGCTGAATCTCACTGCGCTGCGCGTCAAAGCCGCCATGTCCTATAACTTCCATAGGCTTGGCCTGGACGCTTCCATATTTAAGCGCAGCAACCTGGCCCTGATCAAAGCACTCGAAGGTAGTAAGCAGTTAACCCGGCTGGAACTTGTAGCCATCCTAAAGCAACGCGGCATTAAATCCGATAACCTGGGATACCTGCACATATTATTAAATGCTGAATTGGACGCGATCGTTTGCAGCGGTGGCCGGCGCGGCAAGCAGTTCACTTATGCCTTGTTGGATGAACGCGTCCCTCTCGTAAAGAAATTGGATCGCGATGAATCCCTTGCGGAGCTAACCCGGCGCTACTTCACCAGCCACGGGCCGGCAACCGTTCAGGACTATGCCTGGTGGTCGGGCCTGACCATCGCCGATGCGAAAGCCGGTATCGAGCTGCTCAAGCCCCGGATAAAAAATGAAGTTGTGGATGGCCAGACCTATTGGTACGCTGCCTCCATGCCTCTCGTGAAAGACATCCCTCACACTGCCTGGTTATTGCCTGCTTATGACGAATATATGGTGGGCTATACCGACCGTATGGTGATCATTGACCCGCAGCATTCGAAAATGTTGGATGGGTTTGCGGGTGCCTTGCTGAATAATTCACTGGTGATCGATGGCCGCATCGTTGGCACGTGGAAGCGCACTCTCAGTAAAAATGCGGTTGCCATCGAGTTGAAGCTGCTTACTTCATTAAATAAGACCCAAACCCGCGCCCTTGATGAAGCGGTTGAGCGCTACAGCAGGTTCCTTGATTTGCCGGTGCTGGTGACATAAGGCAACGAGAAAGCTCTCTTAGGCCTATCCTCCCAGCACCAAATTATCGATCAAGCGTGTCTTCCCCATGAACACAGCCATCGAAAGCAGGGTCTTT
>CAZPCR010000226.1:0-5334 GCA_964585035.1 uncultured Anaerolineaceae bacterium | reverse complement strand
AGCTTATTGCCAGCACACCAATTATTGAAACAATCAAAACGATTATCATTTTCTTCATAATAATTTCACTCCTTATTATATTTTAGGGAGAACTATAATTGACTATTAATTCACCTATCAAACTTAAATCATTCGTATTTCGAATAGTTAAAGAATCTTCGGCAGCGCCATTCCCGAGATTTATGTCTCCTGGATTATTCGAATCTCTTAGGTAGTTAATGGCCTCACCAGTGCCTGCACCAAAGAAATACGAGAGGAAAAATATACCCGCATAATGATGTGATTGATTTTCACCTGGGTGTATATCCCAAAATTGGTTTGCTAATCCCGCATTTCCTTCATTCAAAAACGACCTAAAGGGCTTTCCTAAATAAGTACCAGCGTAGACAGCGGGTCCATGAGCAGAATCAAACGCTCCGGAAACCACTCCTTCATTATAAGGAACCCCGCCAAATAAGAGAGCAAAGTCCCTAACGAAATCATCTTTCTGATTAGCTGAATAATATGAAGCCAGACGTCGGGCTTGCAGAGCGAATAAACTCCAACCTTTCTCAGGATCAGGGTTAATTCACTCGCTAGGGTTTACCCATAATTCGTTTCGATGTTCATAATAATAATTCCAATCGCTAGTCGTCCATGTATTATTAATCCCGGTGCCTTTGAAAACCTTGGAGAAAAGCTTATCTTGTCGTTTTACGTCAGGCTTATAATGCCAACTACTATTGCCATTAGTTACACATTGTGGCCCATCATCCCAATTTTTACCGACGCATCCTTGATGGCCACTGGGATCGTTATATCGGACAGGATTATTATTGGCATACGCATATCTGTCCCAGGCTTGTGGATCGACCGCGCTCGGAATAATCGTATCCGGCTGAATGAATCGCATCAATAACGGATCATACATCCTCCCATGGTAATCCATCAACCCTAAATCACCCAGCGCGCGCTGCCCCGTATACCCAAAATCCGTCTCGGTAACCATCCACGCGTCCGTCCTCACCCGGTTACCACCCTCTCCAAATCCGATAGTCAAATAATTGTTTACAGCCAAAATTTTAATTGAGGATTTGGGGAGGGCAGGGTGGGGCACGTCGATACCACCTGCTTCACACGCCTCCGTCGCCATCATAGGCAAAGTCCCATTGCGTATCTACCTTGACGATGGAATCACAGGTTCCGCTAAATAACTTCTTCACGGTTGCTCGTCTCAGGGTCATTCTGCAAGATGATATCGGGCGTATTCTTCTGCAGGTACTGGGTATGAAATTGACGGTAGTTTTACACTCCTTAAGGATCGAGCATCTGGAGACCAACCTTTACAAATCAGACCAACTTAAATTGACCAATTTTCAACTCTAGAGAGTCTTATCCGATTAAGACATTGCACCTCGCGCCCAGGTTTTATTCTCTAGCGTTGGTTGGAACTCCAGCCGCGAACATACCAAAGTTCTACAGGTGAAAAGTCAAAAAAACAATTAATGTCATCATGCCAAGAAACACAATTATGGTAAATATTCGCACCAACCAAATCGTCATTGAAGATCGGGATTTTACTGACGAGATGAACAGATTGCGAAATGGAAACCATTCTGGAAGATGTTTATAAGGTGTAAGATATTTCTCTATATACTGAGCTGGCTTAAACCAGACATAGTGAGCGAGGTTGGCCAATGCCAAGAACACTATAAGGATTATGATTAGAAGTTGAATTGGCATATCAATTGCTCTCTTTCTTGTCTGGAAAGGTAGGTATTAGCAACTTACTGAAGGATAAATCTGGCATGAATACGTCACACCGACTCCAAGTTGAGGCGTGTAAATACCTCTACCTTGTGCAATATCTTTAACATCTTGAGCAGACGGAATCCTCCAGGCTGGTTTTTGCCAATCAAGAGAGCCTCCTATTAGAAAACCGATACTACCCGTTACTGTCCATTTTTTGAGATAATATTGCATCTCAGACTTTGATGGAGCGCTATTCCGAAAAAACTGGTATTCACTAATATTGGCAGCAAATGGAAATGCAGGCCCAACCGACCCTCCCGCTCCAATGTATACATTTCCATATCTATCAAATGTAACCACAATTGGAATACCAATAAGGTTAAGGGCCTGTGGTATAGGAATAGTTCCGGACAATACCCAATAATCACCGTCACTAGCAAAGTCCCTTTTATCGTTCCACCAATTATCACCATTTAGCCCACCGACTTCGCTGTTAAATCCACCTCCGAAAGTCATCCCCGAGCACTCTATCGCGTCGCAAAAACCTCCATTCATTTGCGATGCATCAGCTCGGGCTGCTGTGTAATATGCATCTTGCAACGCTTTTGCATCGGCTGCAACCTTATCATTATGCCATTTCCTTTCCAGGTTGCTTATTTTATTTTGAAGCCTCTTAAACATGTAACCACTTCTATCTCTTCTATGTCCAAAATTACCGGTCGGATCGGTCAGGTCAACTGGGTTGTTATACACATACGAATATCTGTCCCACGTCTGCGGATCGCTTGCACTTGGAATAATCGTATCCGGCTGAATGAATCGCATCAATAACGGATCATACATCCTGGCATGATAATCCATCAACCCCAAATCACCCAGCGCGCGCTGCCCCGTATACCCAAAATCCGTCTCGCTGACCGTCCCCACATCCGTCCTCACCCGGCTAAAACCCTCTCCAAATCCGAATGCAAAATAATTGTTTAAACCAAAAATTTATATTGAGGATTTGGGGAGGGCAGGGTGGGGTGGGTCGTACGTCTATACCACCTGCTTCACGCGGCTCCCGTCGCCGTCATAGGCTAAAACCCAAATGGCTACACCACTCTAATCTACGCTCGAGCCCAAGATAAAACCGTGGCCGAAGATTACTTCACAGCCATGGAAAGAGTAGAGCAAAGACTCGAGATTGTCCCGAAGGCGAATCACGAAATGAGCGATGAAGTTGTTAAGGTACAGGAATAAACAAAAGCTTTAGAGCTCACCGAGCAATTAGCAATTCCCGAGCTCTGCCTTGAGGAACGACTGAACAGCGCACTTCAACTGCGCGAACTATTCGGCTTGGAGCAAGTGCATCATGCACCACTGGAAGAATCATCTATCGTCCAATCGCTCTTACTTGGCGGTTGAGATGATTACGTATGACCATTATCGTTTGTCTTCCACCACCATCTTCCACGGTTAGCCGTAGTCCATAAATCTGGTCGATTCACGCCAAGGATAACCGCCCAAAGTATCACGAGTGCCCCTAGCCACCAAGAAACACTCTGAAACCATATCTGCTTGATCACTATGAATAAGATTGTGCAAATTACTGCGCCCACTTCGCTATTGCGCACGATGCCATTCTTGATCAACAATCTTTGGATGCAAAAGACTAGAAGTACCAAAGCCGCGCCTATACCCAAGGTAAGTAAAAATGTCTGCATCATACTAGGCTTCTCCTTTCTTATCGAGGCATTATTGGTGTCCAGGGTTCATAATAGAATCCAGCACTGACATCGCGCAAGGTCGAGACCGCCGAGAATCCTGTACCTATGAGACCAGGGACTGCTCCACCTATGGAGAGTCCGAACCCTGTGCCGTCTTGTGCCTTCGCAGATTGGAAAATAGAGACCACGTTCGTTATTGCTGCTCCGTACTTTGCGGCGCTCTGCATATTAGAAGCTATCTTGAGTGCCTCGGCAACCTCATTGAGAGCAATGAAGCTTAGAACAGTACTTGAACCATCGAGGGCAGTGTTGGTCCAGTTCACTCTACTGCCATCCCATTTTGGTATCATAACATGCTCATGGAAATCGTAATACTCCATGAGTCTTTCCGCTTCCGCTTGATTCCCGTTGGTTCGTTTCATCCAGTACTCCATACGGATGCCCACGAAAACCAGAGGCCTATATGGGTGGTCTGTTTTATATATCAGTGGATCATTATAGGGCTGATATTCTGGATGATGCCTCATATAGATATCGATATTATTACTCAAGTCATTTTGCCTTTGAATACACTCTGGCATCAAATCGCCCTGGCAACTGGGGAGATTGTGGTCTCGATGCAACAGTTCGCCTGGCGTCAGCCAACCCTTGTCCTTGTCCCCAGGGCAATATCCATCTTCATCACAGTTCCTGTTGCCGCTTGGGTCGTTATACCGTATGGGATTATTTAGGGCATAGCTATACCGATTGAGGGATTGTGGGTTGGACGGGTCAGGTATAATTGTGTCAGGCTGGGCCCACTGGTTAAGATAAGCGTCATAGAACCTCGCATGATAATCCATCAAACCCAAATCACCCAGCGCACGCTGCCCCGTATACCCAAAATCCGTCTCGCTTACCGTCCCCACATCCGTCCTCACCCGGCTAAAACCCTCTCCAAATCCGATTTGCAAAATAAATGTTTTCAACCAAAATCTATATTGAGGATTTGGGGAGGGGAGGGTGGGGCTGGGCATCCGTCTCCTACGTCGATACCATCTGCTTCACGTGGCTTCCATCCCCGTCATACGCAAATTCCCACCCCGAATCTATCTTCACAATGGAATCACTTAACCAAGATTACAGTATGGTTGCTAACTCAGACTGAACACAAATATAGATACTTTTCAATATTAGATAGCTTTGATTCATTGACATAAGTTTTGATAGATATCCCTCCCCAAAAACTTTTCAAGATCGATTACATAAATACCGTCCGGCCCTGTAAAAGCAAGTTGCTTCCCATCTGGGGACCATGTTGGCGATATGGCATAATCAATCTTGGGAATCTCAACATCGCAACTCCCATCCGGCAGGGTTATGTGCAACGAAGTTTTTGATTGGTTGCCGATTCCATGCTTCTTCTCATATGCGATCAGATCACCGTGGGGTGACCATTGCGGGGATGAGCTTACACTATCATGAGTTAACTGATTCACAGTCCCGGCTCTTACATTCAGAATATAAACATCTGATGCCAGACTTGTAAAATCGTACAATAATGAAAAAACCACATATTGCCCATCTGGTGAGGACGAAAATCCGGCACCAAATGCTGCTGCTGTCTGATTCGAGTAAATCGACACCAATTTTCTTGTTTGAATGTCCATTAGAGCAATCTCGATAGGTTGTGGTTTTTGATCGGTTGTAAAATCTAAAGTTTGTAAAGCCAGTGTCTTTCCGTCTGGTAACCAAAGGGCATCGCTCACCCCGTCTAGAAAATATTCTCTCGAATTATCTTCAGTATTTACTACCCATAAGCCCCCTCCAGAAAACCCCTGTGTACCGGAAACAACTGATAATTCAATGTGCTTTCCATCAGGCAACCAGGTAGTGCCCCAAGTCTCACCGTATT
>CAZPCR010000225.1:0-5346 GCA_964585035.1 uncultured Anaerolineaceae bacterium | reverse complement strand
CGAATACGGACGATATGCGCGAAGCGCCGTCCATAGATATCGCCGAAAAACTAACGAAAGCCGGCGCGAAAGTCCGTGGTTATGACCCGGTTGCGATGGAGGTTGCGCGTCCGATCCTGCCCGCGGTCGAAATGTTCAAGGATCCCTATGAAATGGCAAAGGGTTGCGACGGCGTGATCCTTGTCACCGAATGGAACGAATTCAAGCAGCTTGACCTCGACCGGTTAAAGTCAGTACTGAAGAAGCCGGTAATTTTCGACGGACGAAATATATACGACCCCGCTTCGATGAAAGAAAAAGGTTTTACGTACCGGGCCATTGGGCGTGGGCTTAACGGAAAGTAGATTATTTCATATCATAAAGAGTCGGGTACAATAGCCCGGCTCTTTTCTTATGGATAACGAGAAGAATAACCCCCCGATCTGCAGTTACGAAGATTCCGATTACCAGACGTCCTTCTGGGATAAGGGCGGACGCGAGTACGAAGATCGGGTGGAAGCTGTCGCGTTGAAACGTTTGCTGCCAAAAGGCGGACGCCTCCTGTTGGAACTCGGTGCAGGCGCGGGCCGTAATACACCGCGTTATACCGGCTATGAGCGCATCATCCTGCTCGATTACTCACGCACTCAGTTGGAGCAAGCTCAGCAGCGGCTTGGCAGGTCGAAAAAATACGTTTATGTTGCGGCCGATGTATATCGGTTGCCTTTCATAAATGGCTTGTTCGATGTAGCTACGATGATCCGCGTCCTACATCACATGACGGACGCCCCGAAAGCGTTGGAACAGGTGCGGAATGTAATGCAGGCAGACGGAACATTCATCTTGGAATTTGCCAATAAACTGAATCTCAAGTCGATGCTGCGTTACTGGCTTGGTCGACAGACTTGGAGCCCGTTCACGCCGGAACAGGTTGAGTTTGCAAGGCTGAATTTCGATTTCCATCCGAAAACTGTCCGAAACTGGCTGACGAGTTTAGGATTCCGGGTCGAAAAAACTTTGACTGTTTCACATTTCCGTATGGGAATTTTAAAGCAAACCCTTCCGACCTCTCTACTGGTTTCCCTTGATTCAATCCTTCAATGGACGGGAGCCCTTCTTCAATGGACACCCAGCGTATTTGTGAAAGCCCGCGGGGGGAGCCGAGAATCAGCACCAGGAGATCGTGAAAACGTACTGGCTTTCTTCAAGTGCCCGGAATGTGGACATGCTCCGCTTGAAAATAATCGAACTTATCTTCTCTGCCCAAAATGTCGAAACAAATGGGAGATCAAAGATGGCATCTATGATTTTAGAGAACCTGGCAATGGATAAGAAGGATAATTTTTGGATCCATCTATAAAACTTGCTAAAAACAGATCGTTGGTTTTATTGCGATTTCTTTATCTCAATTAAGGATCTCCCGTCAGATTCTCTAAATCTTTCAGCGTAGCGTCTACATCAAATATGGGTGTCGGGTATTTCATATCAAGATCTTTTAAAGTGTCAATTATTGTGGTTGCAACGACCCAATCCCGGTACCATTTTCGGTTGCCAGGGACGATATACCACGGGGCATACTCAGTGGAAGTCCGACTTAAGACATCCTCATAAGCTTGCATGTACTTCTTCCATAATTGACGCTCTTTCAGATCACCCGGGTTGAACTTCCATTGTTTGGTTTTATCCTTCAGCCTGTCAATCAAACGCTGTTTTTGTTCCTCGGGGCTTATGTTCAGGAAGAATTTCAGGATGGTCGTTCCTTCCTCCGAAAGCATTTTTTCGAAGGCGTTGATCTGCTCATAACGTTGTTTCCAAACTTCGGGCGGGATCAGTTCATGCACCCGCACGATCAGCACGTCTTCATAGTGGCTGCGGTTGAATAAAACTATTTCGCCGCTACCGGGCATTTGTTGATGAATGCGCCATAAATAATCGTGGTCCATTTCGATAGGAGTGGGTTCTTTAAAACCCGCGACCCGCACTCCTTGCGGATTGACTCCCTCGAATACATGGCTGATGGTCCCATCTTTGCCGCCGGTGTCCATCGCCTGCAGCACGATCAAGACCTTATGCCGGTGCTCCGCATAGAGTAGTTCCTGAAATGAGATCAGCTGCCGGGTAAGATTGAGCTGTTCATTTTGAGCGTCCTTTTTTCCACCCTTGAAACCACTTGCATCGGACGGATCAAAATCGCTGAGATCGATTTTTTGGCCGGGTTTGACGCGATAGCTTTTCATAAAATATTTTCCCTTTCGATGGATTTTTCTATCACCCAAAAATGAGATAACCCCAACAACTGCAATGGCGTGTTTTCCAAGAATTGCAAGAGCGCTCGCAATAACATTCCCAGCACGCCGAAGCGGATTATAAGGTTGTCGTATGCTCCGAAGATAATGCGTCGCTCGACAATCTTTACAGGCAAGCCCTTGAAGAGTTTATTCAAGTCCTGCCGAGAATAGACGCGCACATGAGGAGCGAGTTTGTCGCGCCAGGCGCGCGGCAGATAGTTGACAAAAAGTTTATTGCCAAAATAATATCTGCCCTGCCAATAGATCCCATGTGTTTCAAATGGATAGCCGCGATTTGGACAGAAAAGCACAACGCGGCCTCCGGGCCTGAGCACCCGCACCATTTCATGCACTGCGGCCATTTCATTCTGGACATGTTCGATCACTTCATGGCTCAGGACCAGATCGAAAGTTCCGGGAGGAAGCGGAAGGAATTCTCCTGCCGCATTGACGATGCGCTCAGAGTCAGAAGCGGCTGCATATGCGCGCTCGAAATCATACTCAAGTCCGTAAACGGTTCCACCTAAAGGGTGAAGATGCTGGATATACATCCCGACGCCGCAGCCGTTTTCAAGGATATTCCCCGTGATACGTTTACCTGCCGCTCTCACGATCATGGCAAGCCGCCGTTCCTGACCGTCTCGCCAGACGTACGAGGGCTCGCCTCGCAAGGCTGCTTTGTTCAAATCTCTGTCAGTCATATAGGCCAATTATATCTTGCAAGTTTTATTACCCTATGCTAAAATGTAGGCCAACGTAGCATTAATATTGGTGATACCGAGAAGTGGGCAGCCCCCACTTTTCTGCTTGTATAAGGACAGATGGAGTAACCAGCATGCCAAAGAACGAGTTCGCCCTGGCCTTCAACGAGGTTTTGGAAGAAAAGCAACTGTCGAAGGAGATCATCCTCGGCGCAATCGAGTCCGCCATGGTTTCGGCTTACCGGCGGGCTGTCAACGCGTCCACCGCCCAGCAGGTCGAAGCCAAAGTGGACACTGAAACGGGACGGGTCACCATTTTCGCCGAAAAAGAAGTGGTGGAGGATGTCCAGGAGGAAAAGACCGAGGTCACGCTCGAAGAAGCGCGAAAGGTGACTCCCGAGGCACAACTGGGCGACATGGTGATCGTCGACTCTACCCCTGCTGATTTTGGCCGCGTGGCTGCACAAACTGCCCGGCAGGTTATCCAGCAACGCATTCGCGAAGCGGAACGCTTCGCGCAAATGGAATACTTCGCAAAACAGACAGGGGAGATCGTATCGGGAATCATCCAGGCTACGAACATGCAAGGTGCCACAATCGGCCTTGATATGAAGGCCGAGGGCATCTTACCGGCCAATCAAAAAATTCCTAACGAACGATTTAAGGTCCATGACCGGGTTCGTGCAGTTGTACTCGAAGTCAAGGACGGATCACGCGGCCCGCAAATCATTCTTTCGCGCGCCCATCGCAACTTCCTGCGCCGTTTGTTGGAGAATGAGGTTCCTGAAATCTATCATGGTATTGTGGAGATACGCGCCATTGCCCGTGAACCCGGAGCCCGGGCAAAAGTCGCGGTAATGGCGACACAACCCGGTGTGGATCCGGTCGGTGCGTGTGTGGGGATCAAAGGTGTCCGCATTCAAGCAATCGTCAAAGAACTTCACGATGAAAAGATCGATATCATCCAGTGGGACCAGGACCCTGTTATTTATATTTCCAAGGCCATCAGCCCGGCGCGTGTTACCGGCGTGTATTTAAATGAGGTGGATGGCAATCGCACGGCTACGGTGGCAGTGATGGAGGACCAACTCAGTCTTGCCATCGGCCGCGATGGACAGAATGCACGCCTGGCTGCCAAGCTTACCGGCTGGCGTATTGACATTAAATCAGTGGTTGAAGCTGCGGGCGATACGCTCGCCAAATTGCAAAGCGATCCCGGGCTGGCTGCCGCGTTACCTGCTGCGGTTGAAAACATACCGCAGGTACAGGAAGCACTTGCCAAAAAAGCGGAGAACCGGCCTCTCACACCTGAAGAGTACACTCTGCTCGGTCAATTTGTTGACCGTGTTGAACGCCGTAATTCCCAGATCAAGGAAGAGGCGGTGCGTGCAGACGAAGAGCGGGTGAGTGCGGCCCGAGCCGAGGTGCCACCTATTGCCTTTACCATGCCTCTGGACCAGCTTGGCCTTAAAGAACACGTTTTCAATATCCTGGTCGAAGCTGGTTATGAGAATATCGGCAATCTTATGATGTCGCTCAAGTTGGATGAGAATAAAGTCCTTGGTTTAGCGGGAGTAGGGCCAAAGGCCATACAAAACATCCAAGAGCAATTGTCAGCCATCCAATTCCCCGAAGTTCCAGTGGAAGTGCAGCCAGAGGCAGTCATCACGGAAGAGATGCCTGTCGAGCAAGTAGCTGAACCCGTTGCTGTTGATGCGCCGCCGCTTGAGATAGAAAATCCGGCTAAAGTCGAGAAAGTAGAAGAAGAAACCGAAGAAGAGAATGCCAAAGATGGAGTCTCCCTGGATGAATTGTTCAAATTGAAGCCGGAGATCTTCCAATCTCCGTCAGGTACGGACGATGACGAGGCCGCCAAGAAGAAGGGTAAGAAGCAAAAGAAGAAAGGCGTCGAGTTGGTACTGGATGAAGAGCTTGGCGAAGTCGTCGGGCATAAAAAACATAAACGTGGTGAAGACGACCTGGGCGTGGATGAGTAAGACCATACCCATAAAGTGGTTTCCCTTGGATTTTACGGATAGAGTCTAAGTTAGTGCCATTGCAATAAGTGCAACGGCTTGTGATGAAGGTGCCTAAGAAACCTATTCAGCGTGTGAAGCATATTCCTCAACGGACTTGCGTGGGCTGCCGTTCAGTGCTGGCGAAACGGCAACTGATACGCATCGTCCGAACAGCCAATGGAGTATTAGTTGACCCTACGGGTAAACTGGCTGGACGCGGTGCGTATCTGCATGATCGTCGCTCCTGCTGGGAGGCCGGTTTGGATGGCAGCCTTGCTCACGCTCTGAAAGTGGAATTGACCGCAGCTGATCGTGAACATCTTGAAGCTTTTATGAACACGCTGGCAGAAGCGGTGCCTG
>CAZPCR010000224.1:4253-5347 GCA_964585035.1 uncultured Anaerolineaceae bacterium | reverse complement strand
TAACGGAGCGGTTCCACCAGCTCGAACTTCATATCCTGCGGCAGCCCGCCCACATTATGATGCGTCTTGATCCGTTCGGCTTTATTTCGATCCGGAGCAGACGATTCAACCACATCGGGATAGATGGTGCCCTGCACCAGAAACCGCGGCAAACCCAATTGCTGCGCCTGTTCCTCGAACAGGCGGATGAACTTTTCGCCGATGATCCTGCGCTTCTGTTCCGGTTCCGTAACACCTGCAAGCGCGGCGATGAACTGTTCGCCAGCATCCACGGCAACCAACTCAACGTTCATTTTCTCGCGGAAAGCAGCAACGACCTGTTCGCGCTCATTTTGGCGCAATAGACCCGTATCCACAAAAACGCCTACGAGCTGGTCGCCTAGCGCCTTGTAGACCAGTGCGGTCGCCACAGAAGAATCCACCCCTCCGCTGACAGCAGCGAGGACGCGCTCGCCGCCCACCTGCTTCCGCACACGCGCAACCGCGTCTTCGATAATGGAAACGGGGGTCCAATCGGGCTTTGCCCCACAGATCTCAATGACGAAATGTTTAATAAGTTCTATGCCATTAGGCGTGTGTTTCACTTCCGGATGGAACTGCACGCCAAAATATTTCCTGTCCATATCCCCCATCGCCGCGAAGGGACTGTTGTCCGACCGGGCCAGCGCGATGAAACCCTGCGGCATGCGCGTGATGCGGTCGCCGTGAGACATCCAGACTTGTGA
Source organism: uncultured Anaerolineaceae bacterium (assembly GCA_964585035.1). Lineage (GTDB taxonomy): Bacteria > Chloroflexota > Anaerolineae > Anaerolineales > Villigracilaceae > Fen-1038. The sequence continues at coordinate 4,622 of CAZPCR010000224.1, read as the reverse complement.
TAAGCCGGAGAGTACGGACGGCATCAAGGGTTGAATGACCGCCGAGCCGTATTCACGCTTCGCCGACGAGTCGACCTGTCCACCGAGTTGATGCGTGAGGGCTTGCATTCCATAACAGATGCCGAGGATGGGAAGACGGGAATCAAAGATATATTTTTGAATATAGGGTGCATTCTGTTCATAGGCAGATTTCGGTCCGCCCGAAAGAATGAATCCTTTGGGTTTGATGGCCAATACCTTTTCGGCAGGTGCGTCCCACGGAAAAAGTTCACAGTAGACCTGCGATTCGCGCACGCGGCGGGCGATGAGCTGGGCGTATTGACTGCCGAAATCGAGAATAGCAATGGAGTCAGTCATGGGTTCAAGGTT
>CAZPCR010000224.1:0-4153 GCA_964585035.1 uncultured Anaerolineaceae bacterium | reverse complement strand
ACTATTTTCCCGCCGTCCATGGAAGTAATGGAGGCCAGCGACTCAACCGGAATGCCGAGCGCCTTTATCGCGGCGCGCCCGCCTTCGAAGGTCTTCTCTATTAACGCACCGACGCCTATGATCTTTGCACCGGCCGCTTCTCCCAAACGGATAAGCCCAAGGATGGTTGCCCCAGTGGCAAGAAAGTCATCGATAATGAGCACCTTTTCACCATGGGTAAGATATTCAGGTGAGATGATCAACTCCACCATGCGGCCCTTGGTATGCGAAGGCGCCAGTGTAAGGTAGACCTGGTCGGGCATGGTAATAGGTTTTGTCTTGCGGGCATAGACGACGGGAAGCCCAAGATGGAGGGCCGTGGTGAGAGCGGGGGCGATCCCCGAGATCTCAGCCGTCAGCACTTTGGTCGCGCCGAGTTTCGCGAAACGTTGTGCGAATTCCCTGCCGCAATGATCCATTAAACCAGCATCAACCTGATGATTTACAAAACTATCCACTTTGAGAATCCCATTCCCCAGAATTTGCCCGTCGCGTTGAATTCGTTCCTCAAGTTCCTTCATCCATGCCTCCTCATATTTTGGTCTAGACAGCATGATTTTACAACGTAATGGCAAAATGGGGATTAGATATTAGATATTAAAGAGTAGAGAGTATATTATTTGAAGGTTAGAGAAATCTCTTAGCTTGTTTTCATGAATTTTAGGGGGAAAATAAAGCTTTGTTTGAGATACTCTGTGGTAACTTTATATCACAGCACCCTGTAATATCCAATTTTGTACTGTGTTAGAATTTATTCGTGAATGAAGGACCTGTCATCCTGCTGGCGTCTAATTCTCCCCGTCGCAGAGAGTTGATCGCTCTCGGGAACTGGACCTTCAGAGCCTCCGCCCCGGACGTGGATGAAAACCAGCGCACCGGCGAATCCCCTGCAAATTATGTTCTCAGACTGGCAGAAGCAAAAGCGCGTGCTTCCCTGGCAAATGCAGGGCAGACACTGGTAATCGTAGCAGCAGACACAGCCGTCGTATTCGATGGCACGATCCATGGAAAGCCCCGGGACGCGGCAGATGCTGTCCACATGCTCAAAAGGCTGCGGGCACATACACACCAGGTCTACACCGGCCTGGCCGCGCTCAAAACAAGCACCAGACAACTGCTTACTGACCTGTGCGTGACGGACGTCCCGATGAGAAATTATACGGATGCAGCGATCGAGACCTATGTCCAGACCGGCGACCCGCTCGACAAGGCCGGCGCGTATGCCATCCAACACCTGCAGTTTAAACCGGTTGAGAGCATGAGCGGTTGTTACGCGTCGGTGATGGGACTGCCCATGTGTCACCTTGTGAGATTGCTTGCACGAATGGATATTTCGCCGAACGCGAATGTCCCCGCGAACTGCCAGACGACTTATCATTACTCCTGTCCTGTATCCTCTGCGATCCTGCGGGGCGAGCAAGTTGGATAATCAATGATCCCTGCGAAGGCAAGTCGCGATACGGCCAGAACCACATCGGCCCACCCGACCATCAAAGACCTTCGCAAATTTAAAAAGGTGAACGAATGAAACCAAACCACTGGCTTCCATTGATCATTACGATGTTTCTGCTGGGTGCGTGCTCGAAAACTTCAGCCAACGGCACGCCTCAAGCGGGTTTCTCTTTATTCCCTACAAAGACGCCGCTACCCACTGCATACGTCGGGATCACACATGCGCCTGACGCTGGATCCGCCATGCAAAACTTCCTAGCGGCGCTCAAGACTAACGACTATGCCACAATGTATGCCCTGCTCTCCAAGGCCAGCCAATCTTCAGTGACGCAGGATGCCTTTAGTAAAAAATACGACGACGCACTTGACACCATGGGTGCGGCCAATCTTGATTTCAAAATTCTGAGTGAAACCAAACACCCAGCTACGGACCAAGTCGGATTCCAAGTGACTTATCATACAGCGCTAGCAGGCGACATACAACGTACTATGATGGCTAATTTCGTCATCGAACAGGGTCAATGGCGCCTGCAATGGGACGACGGTCTGATCCTGCCCGAGCTGGCAGGCGGCAACGTTCTAAAAATGGATTATCAGGTACCGGCGCGCGGCGATATTTACGATAATTCCGGGCTGCCGATCGTCACTCAATCCGACGCCTACGCGCTGGGTGTCACTCAAGGCGACATGACAAACAAGTCAGAGGGGGAACTGATCGGCGAGCTTTCGAAATTATGCAGCATCACTCCGGACAATATCAAAGCGGCGTTTGCGGCTGCCGCCCCGGGTTGGTACGTACCGATCTGTGATGCATCGACCGATGAAATTAAGGGTGTGCTGGACCTGGGCATTGCCGGTTTGACTGCCACGCCCTACAACACACGATATTATATAGATCAGGGTATCGCACCGCAGGTAGTAGGATATACCCAACTGATCAGCCCCGAGCAATTAAATAATTACCGACGCCTAGGTTATCGCGGCGATGAAAAAGTGGGGCAATCAGGCATCGAAAAATCGATGGAGCAATACCTATCCGGCAAACACGGCGGCTCTTTATATGTAGTGAACCCCAACGGCCAGATCGTAACCCGCCTGGCCAATAGCGACCCACAACCTGCCGATTCGGTCTATTTAACGATCGATCGCAATATGCAGTATTGGGCCCAGCAACTGCTCAGCGGTTATAGCGGGTCGGTGGTGGTGGTGGAACGCGATACCGGTCGTGTATTAGCCATGGCTTCTTCACCAGGGTACGACCAAAACCTGTTCGACCCAAATAACGCCAACAGCAGTACTCTTCTCCCTGCTTTGATGAATGACACACAGCAATCGCTGATCAACCGCGCAGCGCAAAGCACTTATCCGCTTGGTTCAGCTTTCAAACCGATCACCTACGAGGCAGCACTGGAAAGTGGGCTATATCTTCCTGACACCACCTACGACTGCCAGTATAATTTCACCGAGCTTCAACAATATGGCGGGCAGGTTCTGTACGATTGGACATGGGAACACTGCCAGGATAGACTGTCGACGGGAAGGCAATGCAACACTGCTGACAGCCTGCCTTCCGGCCTGCTCACGTTGCAGCAGGGCCTGATGCGCTCCTGCGATCCATATTTCTGGCACATCGGCCTCGATCTATTCAACAACAACCGTCCCGCCGATATTGCCAACATGGCGAAGGCCTTTGGACTAGGCGAACCGACCGGCATCGGTGTTATTGCCGAAGCCACGGGAAGCATACCCATTCCGAGCCAGCCGATCGATGCCACCAACGAAGCCATCGGTCAAGGCAATGTGCTCGTAACCCCGCTGCAGGTGGCAAGATTTGTGGCGGCGATAGGCAACGGCGGAACACTTTACCGTCCGCAGTTGATCGAGAAAGTGCAACCTGTCACGGGTGACCCGATCATGACTTTCAAACCGGAAGCCACCGGCACGCTGCCTGTGCGCGCTGATAATCTGGCTTCTTTGCAGCAAGCGATGCAAATGGTGGTGAAGAACCCCCTGGGGACAGGTTACTACCGCATGCTCGGATTGAATTTTCCAATTGCAGGCAAAACTGGGACGGCCCAATCGGGGTCGGACAAGCCTCACGCCTGGTTCATCGGATATACGGACGATGCATCAAACAGCCAGAAACCGGATATCGCGATCGCCGTTATGCTGGAGAACGTCGGAGAAGGCGCCGATTACGCGGCCCCGATCTTCAGATTAATGGTTGAAACCTACTACTATGGCACACCGCAAACATCCCTGTGGTTCAAGGACCAATTCGGAAATACGGCAACGCCTACTCCTGTAGGCGGCGTCCCGACCAAAGTTCCAAAACCCGTCAGAGGCGCCAAGCCCACACCGACGCCATGAGATAATCCAGTTGTTGGAATCTATTGAATAATAATGGAACTACGGATAACAATTGGTTGAAACATATATCAAAGGCTTAGTCATCAAGGCCCAATCCGGTTTCTCCACGGTGGAGACCGGAGAGGGCCTTGTCATTTGCCAATTACGTGGAAAACTCAAAAAAGGCAAAGCCACCGGAGACATTGCAGCAGTAGGAGACCGCGTGCGGATCAGCCGATTGGCAGATGGTTCCGGAGCGATCGAAGAAGTGGAAGAACGAAAGAGCGCCATCGTCCGGCTCGACCCGAGGCCG
>CAZPCR010000223.1:0-5351 GCA_964585035.1 uncultured Anaerolineaceae bacterium | reverse complement strand
TTAAATATCCGCGCGAGCTCACCTGGTTGATAGGGGTGGGTTTGTTCATTTTAACTCTCGGCATGGGCTTCACAGGCTATTTGCTTCCGTGGGATCAAACCTCTTATTGGGCAACCACGGTCGGTACGCAGATCGCGGGGAGCGTTCCATTCATTGGTGATTTCATCCTGAAGGCTTTGCGCGGCGGCCCGGACTTGAGCGCCCTCACTTTGCAGCGCTTTTTCTCCGCCCATATCTGGATGCTTCCCGCCGCGCTGGCAGGTTTGATCGGTGTTCATCTTTACCTCATCATCAAACACGGTGAGTCGTCTTGGCCAAAGAAGGAAGATTAGGTGACGCCATGAATGACGAAACCAAAAAGAAGATCAATAACCGTTATAAACGCGAGCTTAATAAAGGCGAACGCTTTTGGCCCGATAGTATTTTTAAGGATGCGATTGTATCGTTTGGTGTTTTTGTTCTTCTGATTTTGTTGGCAACCTTCATTGGTGTTGCCGCACAACCGAAAGCGGATCCAAGCGATACATCTGTGATTCCTCGCCCCGAATGGTATTTCTTATTCCTCTTTAAGTTCCTCGCAATATACGGGCAGATCCCTTTGCTTGGCAAGGTCGAGTGGCTGGCGACGGTGGTTGTGCCGGGACTGGCCGTTCTTGTTTTGTTCTCGATCCCTTTCCTTGATCGTAGCCCCTATCGCTATTATGGCAAACGTGTCCTGCCGATCTCGATCATGGCGATCATGGTCGTTGATATCGTTATGTTGACCATTCTGGCGGACGTTCCCACGATAACGGAAAAAGGCTCTCTCCTCCCCGGCGTACTTCAGGCGATAGCTGCGTTGGTCATCCCCGCGGTGGCAATGGTTTTGCTGTTCTTGATGACCTTTGTGTTTAAGAATACTTCCACGAAAATCATGATCTGGACGGCAGCCCTCTCGGTCATTTTGACGATTGGCCTGAGCGGAATGATCCTTGCCCTATTCCCTGTGGTTGTCACCCAGCAAGCTTCTGTCGCAACGACTCTGGTGGATCAGATCGGCGTGGGGCAGGATTTATTTTCGGCGAACTGCGCCTCCTGCCATGGCGAAGACGGTAAAGTCACAAAGATCGTTGGGGTTGCAGGGCTGCAAGGCAAGGAGGTCCCGGCCATCAACAGCACCGATGTTTTGTATACGTTTGATGACGCATCCCTTGCGGAGACGATTGCTCATGGCCGTCCGGAAGCCGGGATGACTCCCTTTGGCAACGCCTATGGTGGTTCACTTTCAACCGGTGATATCGATAATATTGTCACTTTTATTCGCTACAGTTGGGACGACCGTTTCCAGCTCCCGCCCGGAGCGAATAAGCCGCTGTTTCCTCCGCTTGCGGAGAAGGAAATCCCCTCCTACGACGTGCACATCGCGCCGATCGTCAAACGTTATTGTTTGTCCTGCCATCAGTCCAGCCAGCAAAATAACCATTTTGCAATGGATACCTACGACCACATCTTGAAGTCGGGTGATCAGGCGCCTAACATCGTGGCGGGGGATCCGAACAGCATCTTGTTGAAGGTTATCGAGGGCGCACCCATTCTCGATCCAAAAGATTCCTCCCAGCAGTTGATTACGGCCATGCCGCCGAGCCAAAAACTGCCTGACAACATTATTAATGTCTTCAAGCTTTGGGTGTTGGCCGGTATGCCAAAGACCGCTGATGATGCATCCCATGCTTCCTTGCAGGGTTCTCCCGCCGCATCGACTCCCACGGGTGAGCCGGAAGGCCCCGCTCACCCCTCGAATCCGGGAGGACCCGGTGACGCGATCAACCTAAAGGGTGATGCACAGGTCGGTTCACAGGTTTTCACTGCCCAGTGTCAAAAATGTCATGGCCCGAATGGAGCACAGGGAGTTGATAATCCCGGTTCAGCGGATGGTTCTGTTCCTCCTCTGGCTCCGATCGATTCGACCCTCGTGAGCACAGACTATAAGACGTTCGCATCCAATCTTGATCTGTTCGTCCAGCATGGTTCCACACCAGAAGGTACCAGTCCCAAACTGTTAATGCCCGCGTACGGTGATCAAAACCTCCTGACCCAGCAGCAGCTTGCTGACGTGATTGCCTATGTCATCAGCTTGAATCCGTCGGCTGGCGGTACTGCAACACCGTCGAGTTCAACCACTCCCGGCGATGCAGTTAACCTCACTGGAGATGTAGCGGCTGGTGGCCAGGTCTTTAAAGCAGAATGCGAGAAATGTCATGGCCCGAATGGCGCGCAGGGAGTTGATAACCCTGGTTCGACAGATGGTAGCGTACCGTCACTGAATCCGATTGATCCTGCCATCCAGAATTCAGATTTTAAAACATTTGCCGCCAACATTGACACCTTCTTGCAACATGGGTCCACGCCCGATGGTCCGAGTCCCAAACTCTTGATGCCCGCCTATGGGGATCAAACCCTTTTGACCCAGCAGCAATTGGCGGACGTGATCGCCTATGTAATCAGCTTGAATCCATCGGTTGGTGGTACGGCAACACCCTCGACTTCAACCGCTCCCGGCGATGCGGTTAACCTCACTGGAGATGCAGTGGCTGGTGCGCAGGTCTTTAACAACCAATGTGTGAAATGCCATGGTCCGAAAGGTGCACAAGGAGTAGATAATCCAGGTTCGACTGATGGTAGCGTCCCTGTCTTGAATCCAATCGATCCTGAAATTCATAATGCGGACTATAAGACGTTTGCCTCAAATATCGATACCTTCTTGCAGCATGGTTCCACGCCGGACGGGCCAAGTCCCAAGCTCTTAATGCCGGCCTATGGTGATCAAAACATCCTGACTCAACAGCAGCTTGCAGATGTGATTGCCTATATCATCAAATTGAATCCATGATGAATGCCGGTGTTAACTAACAAAAAAGCACTCTTGAAAAATAGAGTGCTTTTTTTATGAAAAGGCGATTAGAGTTTACTGCCCCAATAATTTTGGATGCTACAATCTACATCGCTCACTTAAGGAGAGAAAAAACAATGAAAAGAATTACCTTCCTTTTTGTACTTCTCGTTTCATCTTTAATTATAGCTGCCTGTAGCTCTTCTTCATCGGCTACGCAGGTCTCGACCCAGCCTGTCCCAACCTCCGCTTCCGCTGCACAGGCTCCATCCTCGTCAAGCTCCGGGACTCAGGTCACGGTAACGTTGGCGGATAATACTATCGCATCTTCCCTGACCACATTCCAGGCCGGGGTTTCCTATACATTCATCATCAAGAACACGGGTAATCATGCCCACAACTTCAATATCAGCACACCCGTGTCTACAACCGGAAGTGAAGATGCATCCCTGGCAAGCGCGCTCTTGGCCGTGACGCAGGATAAACTCCCCGTGGGTGGTGGCACGACCGTGGAATATACCTTCCCGGCTTCATCCGTTGGCGCGCATTTGGAATTTTCCTGCCTTATTAAAAGACACTATGAAGATGGTATGAGGCTTGCCATCACTGTCACGAAATAATCGGTTTATCTTCAAATAAAATATAAGCTGCCTCCATCTTGTGAGGCAGCTTATTATTTTCGTGGTTTCCGAATTTTAGAAGTAGCTCTGTTCTTCCTATCAGAAAGTCACCCACTGTTCCCTGGTAACTAATCACTAATTACTGCTCTCTACATATGCTTTATGATCGCATCGCCAAACGCTGAGCATTTCACCTCTTCAGCATGGTCCATCAAACGGGCGAAGTCATAGGTCACTGTGCGGGCGGCGATGGCGCCTTCCATCCCCTTGACGATCAGGTCGGCGGCTTCTGTCCATCCCATATAGCGCAGCATCATCTCACCCGAGAGGATCACCGAGCCTGGGTTCACTTTATCGAGGTCGGCGTACTTGGGCGCGGTGCCGTGCGTGGCTTCGAAGATCGCGTGACCGGTGACGTAGTTGATATTGGCGCCTGGTGCGATCCCGATGCCGCCCACTTGCGCGGCCAGCGCATCCGATAAATAATCGCCGTTCAGGTTCAACGTGGCGATAACGTCATAATCCTTCGGGCGGATCAGCACGAACTGCAAACTCACGTCGGCGATGCTGTCCTTGATGAGCAGCTTCGACTTCCACTTGCCCTCGCCGTGCGTTGGCCACAGCTTGATGGCTTCTTCGATTTCTTTCTTGATGCCGCCTTGCTGTTCGGGTGACATCATGTCGAAGCCCGGGTCGATCATCCTGGCATTGGCTTCGGTGCTCAGGTTTGGATCTTTTTCACGGTTACCCAGGATCCAGGTCTCCCGCTCGGTGACGATCTCTTTGCGGAATTCGCGTTTGGCCACCGCGTAACCCCAATCCTTGAATGCACCTTCTGTGAATTTCATGATATTGCCTTTGTGCACCAGGTTGATGGACTTGCGTTTGTTGGTCAGCGCCCAGCGGATCGCCGCGCGCACCAACCGCTCCGTCCCTTCTTCTGATACCGGCTTGATACCGATCCCGCTCGTTTCGGGGAAACGTATCTTTGCATATTCTTTTGGGAAGGCTTCTTTGAATAATGTCTTGAACTTTTTGTTATCTTCTGTGCCGTTGGCGAACTCGATGCCTGTATATATGTCTTCGGTGTTCTCCCGGAATATCACCATGTCCACATATTCAGGATGCTTAACCGGCGAAGGTACTCCGTTGTAATATCGCACCGGTCGCTGGCAGACGTACAGGTCGAGTACTTTGCGTAGTTGTACATTCAAGGACCGGATGCCGCCTCCGATCGGTGTAGTGAGCGGGCCCTTGATTCCGACTATGAATTCCTTGAATGCCTCGGTTGTTTCTTCGGGCAGCCAGGAGTTGAATTGTTTGAATGATTTCTCGCCTGCATAGACTTCCATCCAGTGGATTTTCCGTTTGCCTTGATAAGCCTTATCCACTGCCGCATCGAATACCCGCACCGATGCGCGCCAGATGTCGCGGCCTGTTCCGTCGCCTTCCACGAATGGGATGATGGGATTATTGGGGACTTCTAATTTGCCGTCATCGATCGTGATCTTTGCCCCGCCGGCGGGTATCTTAACCTGAGTATATGACATTACTTCTCCTTGGGATATTCGGGAGATTATAACATCCGTGCTTTTATGCCTCCAAGTGACGATTGTCCTTATTCGTAGTCCATTCATCCGAATAATTTTTACCCCTTGACATATCCGCGTACAGTTATAAAATTAGGTTCAACATGTCTGCAGGTTTACGAAAAAAAGGCCACCTCCGTCATTACCTTTTCGGATGGGTCGCTTTTTTTAAATTAGAGAGTCGCTTTTAGCGGCTCTTTTTTTTTGCCTTTTGCGGGCATAGACTAACCTTGAGAGGAGAATGCAATGGCAGTAAAAAGCAAGTCGGAGAGC
>CAZPCR010000222.1:0-5379 GCA_964585035.1 uncultured Anaerolineaceae bacterium | reverse complement strand
CTCGCAGTTCCTGGCCGTTTTCGAACAGATGATGAACCAGCGCCCGGCCGATAAAGCCGGTTGCGCCTGTGACTAAAATCATAAATCAAATTATAGCAGAGGCGTATATACTCACGCTTTCTTGGTGAGGAAAGCGCTCGCCATCTGCTACATCTTCGCTACGCTCGATTTTCAGCCCGGGCACTTTATAACAGGGTTGAGTAGTAGTTACTGAGAGAAGGAAAATGGGCCTTTTGGTATGATATTGATACCCGGCATCAAAGGGCGGATTAACCCGGGCGGAGTAAAATTAATTCTTTGACAGCGCAATACTTACAAAATATCGATAAACCTGAATTTCAAGATACTACGCAGTTCTTGAACCTGCAGCAGCTCGATGGTGATCCTCTCATGCGAAGTTACCGGATGATTTACCGAATAATGAAGCAACCATTAAATGAGAATGAAGCCGCCATCCAAACCCACATTCGCTCCACGTTCGCCCGCAAGTAAAACCCGCGAACAATTCAACCTGCTTTTTAATAATAATCCGCTCCCGATGTGGGTGTATGACGTGGTATCCCTGCGTTTCCTGGACGTCAACGCGGCAGCGATAAAACAGTATGGATATACGCGGGCCGAGTTTCTCGCCATGCGGGTGACGGATATTACCGATAGAGAGGACCATGCACGTCATAAAACAAAGCTGCGGGGAAAACAAAGCTCAAGACAAGGCACAAAAAAGGTCGAGCACTATAGAAAAGACGGCTCCATTATCCATGTCCAGGTCACTTCGCACAAATTAACGTATCAGGGCCATAAAGCTGCGTTAGCAGCGGTCAACGATATCACCGAGAAAGAACGCGCCGAGCAGGCACTTCGCGAAACCGAGAACAGCTATCACGATCTTATCGATCATGCCCGGGTTTTGATCTGCACACACGACTTAAAGGGGAACCTGCTTTCGATCAACCCCTGGGCTTCAAAAGTGATGGGGTATGATTCTAAAAATTTGGTGGGAAAGAACATTGCGTCCATTCTTGCGCCTGAGACAAGGGGTAATTTTAAAAAATACCTGCTAAAAATTCGCAAAAACAGGTCCGCCCAGGGCCTTATGCAAATCATCACCGCTTCGGGGGAAAGACGGATCTGGGAATTTCATAACACCCTGCGCACCGAGGGGGTCGCGGAACCGATCATCCGAGGTACGGCTTACGACATTACCGGGCGCAAGCTCGCAGAGGATGCCCTGGGGCGATCAGAAGCCATGTACCGAGGCTTGTTCAACAATGTGCTGGAGGGCATCTTCCGCAGCACTCCGGATGGACGCCTTATCTCTGCCAACCCGGCCCTAGTCCGCATGCTCGGCTACGAATCCGAGGAGGAACTGCTTTCGGTGAATGTCAAAGAGTTCTATCCCGATCCCCGGGTCCGGGCGCGAAATATACGAATATCGAACAAGACCAATGAATTACGCAACGTCGAGATCGAACTAAAGCGCCGCGACGGCAAGCTGATCACCGTGATAGAAAACTCGCATACGGTTAAGGATTCAAAGGGCAGGATCATTCTCTATGAAGGCACGCTAACGGACATCAGCGACCGCAAACATGCCGAAGAGGCTCTGCGTGCTTCAGAGGGTGAACTACGCGCTTTGCTTGAAGCCATTCCAGATCTGGTGATGGTTGTCGATAAGGATGGACGCTATTTAAATATCGCGCCGACAAACCCTGTTTCAGCCCTCCTGCACGCGGAAGAAATACTCGGCAGGCGCATGCATGAAATATTTTCCCGTCAAAAGGCGGATGAGTTCGTCGGCCACATCCGCGAGGCGCTGCGAACACAAAAATTGGTCCAGTTTGAATATGCCCAACTGATCGGCGACCGGATCCTGTGGTTTTCCGGTGCAACCATACCGCTTACAAAAGAGACGGTTGTCTGGGTGGCGCGCGACATTACAACCCAGAAATCCGCGGAAGAGCAGATCCAACGCCGCCTCGCTGAACTGGAGGCTTTATACGAAAGCGGATTGGTTCTCAGCCAGACATTGGACCCCAGGCAGATCGGACAAAATGTAATCAGGCTGCTTTCAGAACGTCTCGACATGCACCACGCGGCAGTACGCGTGCGGCGCGGAGACAGTGACGACGTGGAACTGCTGGCTTTTAGCGAGACCCAGGACGAGGATGGGCAAACAGAGGCCGCACAATCACTGGCTCGCAAAGCAATCACAAAGATCGGACACGGCATGGCCGGCTGGGTGATGAAACACGGCCGGCTGATCAACAGCGGTAACTTGCAGGATGATCCACGCTATCACGAAACCTTCGCAAATATGCTTTCCGGTCTTTATGTGCCAATCTGGACCGGCGGACGGGTACTGGGCTGCATCAGTGTGGAGACCGATCAACACGATGCGTTTACCGTGGCAGACGAACTTTTACTGACCACGCTGGCATCCCAGGCTGCGGCCGCTTTGGAAAACGCCCGCTTGTTTGCTGAAACACAGCAGCATGCGGCTGAGTCGAATGCGCTTTATGAAACCACACGCGACCTGACGACCCAAACAGACCTTGCGGGGTTGCTGAAAACGCTTGCCAAGAGAGCCTCCGCCTTGTTGAATATTCCCGGCGGGGCAGTGTATCTCTTTGACCCGGCAGTGAATGACCTGGAAATTGTATCGGCCACCAGCACCAACCTGCATATCGGTACACGCTTGAGAATCGGAGAAGGCATGGCGGGACGTGTTGCTGAAAAGCGTGAAGGGCTCATCGTGGATGACTATCAGAGTTGGGAGGGGCGTTCATCCGCGTATGCGGGTCAACACTTTGGAGCCGTCCTGGAAGTCCCCATGCTTTATCGAGGCGAACTCATCGGTGTGATCGCGGCATACGACATGCTCCTTCCGAAGGACGAAGATGCCCCGATTGTAAATAAAGGTCGGAAATTTACAACAAACGACCTGCGGCTGCTGTCTCTTTTTGCGGCCAACGCGGCGGGTGCGATCTACAGCGCACGCCTTTTTGACGCGGAACGTTTGAGGCGCAAGGAGGCAGAGGACATGCGCCAGATTGCCGTGCATTCCGCGGAACGATTATCGGTCCTGCATACCGCCTCGCAGGAGATCGCCGGTATCAGCCCTGAACCCGAAGAGGTCTATGCTTCGATCCATTTGGCAGCCTCGCGTCTGATGCCCGCGGAAGCTTTCACGATCGTGCTGGTGGACGAAGAACATTACGAACTTAATGGAGTTTATTTATACGACCGGGACGGCAGAAGTCCATCCATGAACATCCCGTTTGGCCAGGGATTTTCCAGCAGCGCGATCTTAAGCGGGGAGACCATCCTGCTCAACGATGTCGATGCGGACAACAAGAAGGTCGTCCATTTTGGTTCGCCGGAGCGCACCCGCTCCGTGCTGGCCGTACCCTTGCGGGTTGGCGGACATGTGATCGGAGTCATTTCGGCCCAGAGTTACCAGCCCGATGTTTATAAAGAGGAAGACCGGGTGCTACTCGAGATGCTGGCGGCCCAGGCTGCGATCGCCATTCAAAATGCACGCCTGTACCGTGACGCTCTTCTCGCTGCAGAACGAAGATCGGTGCTGCACCAGGTAAGCCAGGAGATGGCCAGTCTCAACCAGGAGCCCGAACAGTTATATGCTGCGATCCAGGGCGCAGCAGCTAAATTGGTGCCGACCGATTTGTTTTTCATCGCTCTGAAAAACGATGCGAAAAACCGGGTGGACGTGGTTTACACATTCGATCGCGGCAAACGGTCGGCTGATGTTCGATTCCCGATAGGTCCAGGCTATACCGGTTGGGTAATCGAAAACGGAAAAACGCTCCTGATCCGGGATTCACATGGAATGAAACCGGTAGAGCCTGTGAAATTTTCGGATGGTGAAGATACCCGGTCCGTCCTGATGGCCCCATTACAGGTGGGTCAAAAAGTGATCGGCGCCATGTCGGCCCAGTGCTACAACAAAGATCAATACGGCGAGGAGGACCGTGCCATATTTGAAATGCTGGCCTCCCAGGTGGCAATTGCCATTGAAAACGCACGTCTATTCGATCAGACGCGCCGCCGTCTCAATGAACTCGAGTCGTTAACATCAGTCAGCAAAGCCCTCACCGGTACGTTGGAATTTGGTCCCCTGCTTGAAAATATCCTGAAGGCAGCCTGCCAGGCGATACCCGCGGCTGAAAAAGGGACGATCCTGATGCGGGAGGAGAACGAGCATGACCATTTGCATGTGCGCGCACAAGTAGGCTACGCAGATGCCCGCATCATGGAATTTCCATTTGAGATAAATAAAGCCTATGCCGGCAACGCTTTCCACGAGAAACGCCCAATCCTGATCCATGATTCCCAGGCCGAATATGAGACTCTTTTCGACGGAGAGCTCGAGGAAGCCAACAAGGTCCAGAGTGCGATCGTAGCGCCCCTGCTCGTAAAAGACGAAGCCATTGGGGCTATCTCATTGGATAATGGTTCACGCACATCTGCTTTTGACAAGGAGGACCTGGACTTATTGGTGCTCTTTGCCTCTTCCGCGGCAGTGGTGATCGAAAACGCCCGCCTGTTCGAAAAGGCGCGCAAGACCGCCGACGAATTTACCAACCTGTACGAGACTGCCCATGACCTCTCCGGTCAGCATAACCTGGATGACTTACTCAACCTGATCGTGGAGCGGGCGGGTCTGCTGCTGCATGCGTCGATCAGCGGGATCTATTTATACGATGAAGTTAAAAACGACGTGTATGTGGCGGTCAATAGAGGACTCACAAATTCGCTTGGCGTGCGCCTAGCAATAGGAGAAGGGGCCGCCGGGCGGGTTGCACAGTCGCGCCAGCCAATGATCATTGAAGACTACCAGCATTGGGAAGGGCGTTCCGCATACTATGAAGGGATTCCCCTGCGCTCCATTCTGCAAGTGCCAATGTTATACGGCGGCGATTTGGTCGGCGTTTTAACAGTGGATGAGATCGGCGATTCCGAACGCAAGTTCGTAAAGGAAGATGCCAGCCTGCTTTCCCTTTTTGCTTCCCAAGCAGCCGCCGTGGTTTACAGCGCGCGCCTGTTCGAAAAGATCAGCCAGCGTGCCGGGGAATTTGAGGCGTTATATCAAACGGCTGCCGACCTGTCGACTCAGCGCGACCTGCCGACCTTGCTGAACACCATCATCCAGCGTGCATGGGTTCTGACGCATGCCGCCGGTGCAGGCGTGTATTTGTTCGATAGCGAACGCGGCGACCTGGAATTGGTAGCCATCCATGACCCGGATGTACATCCCGGTATCCGCCTTGATCTTGGCGAGGGTATTTCTGGAAGAGTAGCACAGACCCGGCAGCCTCTCGTAATAAATAATACCCTGGCCTGGGATGGAGTTTCTCCCAA
>CAZPCR010000221.1:0-5393 GCA_964585035.1 uncultured Anaerolineaceae bacterium | reverse complement strand
TGCCTCCATTAATGAAACGGAGGAACCGTCTACATGCGACGGAGAAATGTAAAGTTCAGCCATGTGGATCCAGCGCGGCAGGTCCGTTTGGGAGATCTGTCCGCCGAACTGCACCCGGTCGTAAACGCCGCCGCTCATCAGGATCTGACGGATGGTCTGCCCCTGCGAACCGCCGCCGAGTAAAAGCAGGCTAACGTCCTCCCGCTGCCGCGCTACCTTGACGAAAGCCCTGGCAAGCACATCCACGCCGTAGCGTGGTTCCCAGGATCGGTCGCAAAAAAGGACAGTGGACCGCTGACGCCTAACCGTTGCGCGCTTCGGTTTAAACTGCTTGAGATCTATGCCCCATGGAAAAATGACCGTCCGGCCGGGATCCATTCCGTAAGCGATGGCTTTTGCACACGTCACCTGCGCATCGCTCGTGAAGAAAGAGCTGCGCCTTAGAGTATAACGCGTCACCAGTCGCCACCAGCCGTCACGCTCCGCATCCTGCATCAAATCAAAACCCCACGACATGGTCAGGATCGGGCGAAAACCTGATAAGACGGCCAGAAATGCACAGGTCTGGATCGGGCCCGCATGGATCAGGTCGGGTTTGATCTCCCTGAGGACGCGTTTCAAGTCGAGAGTCAAACGCGGCACATCCCGCCAGCGAAAGGGCTTCTGCCCTCCGGCCCACCGGATTTGTTCTACGTCTGACGGCACCGGGCGATCCTCCGTCTGCCTCTGGTTTCCTTCCAGCCTTAAATAAAATATCGTATGCCCGCTCGCCGCCAGCGAAGTGAGGAACCGGTGGTCGTGTGGAGAGTAATCTTTCGAGAAATATAAAATACGCATGGCGATTAATTACGAAAGCCAGAATGTTGTTAATTTTTCCCAAGCATGGCATTTTTGAAACCGCTGATAAGAGCCTTTGTTTTATTTGCCTGATCGTATGTAGACTTGAACTCTTCGGGTGAAACATATCCGATATCTGATACAGCATATAATAGGGATTGGACTTCAACAGCGGAGCGACGGGCAATACCGAGGAAACGGCCAAATTCAATATTTGAATCGCAATCGAAACCTTCTGCAATATTTGCCATGACCGAAACGGATGCGCGTTGCAGTTGATCGCGCAACCCGAAAACTTTCGATAAGACGCCATCCCTGGTCAATTTATAGACCTGGTTGACCAACACGCGGGCCTCTTGCCAGGCTTGGATATCTTCAAACTTTCGAATTGCCATCTATCTCCTCACCTTCCAGGTTCCAATTCTATTCCGCAAATCCCACTGTGCACTTCGCACCTCGGACTTCGCACTCCGCACTTTATTCCTCCACATCCGTCCATCTTAATTCCTTACCGGAGGGAATGTTTTGTAACGCCCGTGTGCCGATTACATTGGAAATCTCATATGGTTTGATCGCGCCCGGCGTGGCCGGCCGTAACACATCGATCATCTCACGCGTAAAGACCTCACCCGCTTGGATGTCGCGTGCCGTTCGAAGGCACCGGCGCTGGACGACTTTCGTCTCCTGTTCGTTGCCGGCGATGAATTTATCGGGTGAGCCGAGGGCCCGTTCGAGCAGGCGCGTCTCCTCGACCATGGTTGCCCAGTCTTCGGGGTTGAGCGCAAACTTGTGGTCGGGACCTATCCGGTTATTATCGTCGGTAAAATGGCGCTCGATCACGCGTGCCCCAAGCGTCACTGCGCCCAGCACGGTGGCAACCCCATGCGTATGGTCCGACAGGCCCAGTACGACGTCCGGGAACATGGTGGCATAGGTCTTCAATACGTTGAGGTGGATGTGGTCATAGTTTTCAGGGCTGGCGGTATAGTTCGTATTACACTGCATCAAGACCAGTTGCTTGTTTATTTTCAAAATGGCGTGCACCGCCCGCTGGACGTCCGCAATATCCGCTGCACCGCTGGCAAGGATCATCGGCTTGCCTTTGCTGGCCATATGTTCAAGCGCTTCGATCCAATCGATTTCGCCGGAGCCGACCTTGAAAGCCGGTACGTACGGTTCAACATTTTCGATTGATTCATAATCATACGGCGATGTGAAATAATCGATCCCGGCTTTATCGCATTCCTGTTTCAGGACCGGCGTCCAGTCTACCGGGGTGGAGGCGTCCTGATAGACCTCGAACACCGTCTTCTTCCAGGAGACCTGGTGCGAGACTTGTGAATTCATGTGTTTGAAGCCGTAGTCTGAAACGATCTTCGGTGCCCGGAAATTCTGGAACTTGGCCGCGTCTGCCCCGGCTTCCTTGGCAAGGCGGATGAGCTTTCTGGCACGCTCCAGGTCTCCATCATGGTTGGCAGCCACATCGGCAATGAAATAGGTCGGATGGTTCGGTCCGACCGTGCGGCCTGCGATTTTTATCTCCATGTTCGACTCCTTTTTGACAATTACTGGTGTTGCTCATTGTCCCACAGGTTCTTTATTTATAGGCTAACCGCGAGGTTAAACCTGCAGGGCGTTTTGCATAGACTGAGTTAATTTGAGAGTATTTAATAGGCCAAAACCAACTGGACAAGATGAACATATCGAGTGGAAAAATTGAAAAAAATCTCAGTTTATCTCCGTTCACATCGTACCCGTAGGGTATCTCAGGTGAATCTATGGACAGATGGATTTGGCCTTGCACAACTGATTCAGGTCCTGAGGCGATATATCATATATCAGATAGACATCGGCCACACTATCGACAGGCTCGAAGTTCTCCCTCAGCCAGGCGAATTTCTGGGGATCGTCCGTTACCCCCACCAGGTCGTCCGGCGAAAGGATAAGAAGGCCGCTCTCGATTTTATCCGGTTCATAAACAGCATCTGGATGCTTTGATTGATACTCCTGCAAGGCATATTTTCCCTGCCCCCAATTAAGGTTCGAATCAGACAGATACTTATAGGCCGTTTTGCGGTCCCAGACCATCTCGTTAAAATAAGCCAGGTATTGAGGATAATAAGAGAACACGGATGAGACCAGGTATAACGCCAATATCAAAATAACGGACTTTGTAGCTGTTGAAAATTTATCCCAGTTCAGGAATAACCCCCCGGAAAAAACATACAACAGCGGAAAAACGATAAGGTAAAAACGGATCCCTATCTGCGCATTGTAAAAAAAGTTGAAGTAGATGGAAAAGAACAGGACCGGGATGAGAAGAAATTGTTCGTTGATAAAGAAGGACTGCCTTCGCTGCCTATGTATGAAATAGATCACCAATGAACCGAGTACCACAAGTTGCGAAGCAATGGGAACTTTAAAGAGCGATGCGACCAGGAAATATCCTGGAAATCCTTCACCTTTCCTGAGTTGTCCCAGAAGATAGATCCTGCCAAACCCGAACCCTGTACGCTCGCGGAAAGAGATCCTGTCAAGTCCTTGCAGGAACGGATACGGTACAGGCACTGGGACATTTCCAAATATCCCTGCTTCGCTTTGCAAAGTTTTGAGAGTCTGTGACTGGAATCGGTAATCTTTGAATGCTATAAAACTGCGGTTGAATAAAAAGCCCACATTGATGATCACGATGCAGCCCGCAGTCGCGATCACCCCATAAACGATCAGGTTACGTACCACCTTGCTCGCTACCAGGATGGCATTCTTCGGATGTTCCTGATTTAACTTAAACCAATCGTACGCGGAAAGAATTATGATGAATAGAGGCACCAGGGCGAGCGCCGTATATTTTGCAAGCTGGCTGAGGCCCAGAACAAGGGCACAGGTCAGTCCATCGCGAATGCGGCGCGAGTTCGCATATTTCCACAACCAGTAACACGATAAAACGGTCATCCCCATTATGTAGATATCCGTGGTCACCAATTGCGAATGGGCGATGATATTTGGGTCGAACACATATAGGACCAGTGCTGCCAGTCCGCCTGGAACCCCATAAAGGGAACGCGCCCAATGAAAAACGAGCAACGCCACAAGTGCCGAAAAAACGATCGTGACGAATCGGGCGATTATGAACTGGCTCAGAAAATCTCGAAGGACACCATTCGGCAGCATGGACGCCAATTTTGCAGGCAGGGCATTTAAGGCCGTGACCGGCATTTTACTGTCGTCGAAACGCGTGGAGTTCAGCGACAGGATTCTCATCCCATATTTGTAATGGTCGGCCTCATCTGCAGTTAAAGACATCCCTTGGACGCTGAATATGTTGAATAATATAAATAAAAGGACGATTACGGATGCAGCAACACACTGGAATCGGGCTGAGGCGGGGTGACCGGTTTTAGCTTCTTCTGGTTTCGAGGACACGGCCGGATCCTTCAAGTCAATCCTGGTTCGTCATTTTTAATTACGCACGGCCTTCGTAAAACACCCGAAAGAACCATCATTTCTGTTGATAACTGCGTATTTTTTGTGGATAACCCTGCTGGGCCTGTGTATAAAACACCTCGAGTCCTGTGGAAAACTCGTGGAGAGTTAGCTGTAGATCTGTGGACAGTTTATGGGTAGAAAGCCTTAAATTGTGGGAACGTCGGGCGGTCAGGCTCGATTTATCTACGGATTGCGGTGAGATCAGGCTCTCTTCCAACCCGAATTTGCGCGCAATTTCCACGCCAAATTGGTATTTGCTCATCGATTGGGGACCGACCGCGTTATATAAGCCGTGTAGGCCGCGTTCCAGCATGGTGACTAGGATTTCACCCAGGTGGTTGACAAGCATCGGACAAAAGGTCACATCGGTAAATCCGTTGACGTTTTTTCCGTTGCTCAGATTATTGACAAAGAACTCGGCCAGGCTCCTTTTACCGCTTAAAGACCAGCCATAGAAATTCACACGGGCCACGATGGAAAGCGGGTTGGTCTGTAAAACGGCTTTCTCCCCTTCGTATTTCGTTGTCGCATAAACCCCACTCGGATTGGCCCGGTCGTTTTCAGTGTAATACCCAACTTTTTGTCCATCAAAAACCGCATCGGTTGATATATGTAAAAGACGTACTTTCCGGCGTGCGCAGACATCCGCCAGCCGGGCCGGCAGTTCGCTGTTGACCAACCGGGCAAGTTCGGGGTTCGTCTCGCAGGCATCCACGTCAGCGAGCGCTGCGCAATTGATGACGGCTTCAGCCTTGGATTCCTTCAAAACATCGATGATTGCGTTGGGATCGAGTAGGTCCGCCTTGATCACCTGGAATGGCGCAGACGCGAGAGTACTTCGGTCCACACCGATCACATCGTGCGCGTGCCTGGCGTCCAACGCCAGGTTAAGTCCAAGCAGTCCACTAGCACCGGTGATCAGGATTCGTGTCATGGATCAGATCCCTATTCTCAAGTGTCCGAGTTCAGGCAGCTTCATACCTGATACCCATTATCCTTCGAGTTTTCCCACAGTATACAACTTCTCGAATGGTTCGATAAACTTCCGGATGCCTTCCACATCCAGCCAT
>CAZPCR010000220.1:0-5405 GCA_964585035.1 uncultured Anaerolineaceae bacterium | reverse complement strand
CAGTATCGAGAAAGATAAACGGGTTATCGCCGATCCAGCCGCGCTCACCGCCGGAATATTTTCTCTCAGGGTTCAACCCCAAATGCGAACAGATCCAACCGATGGAATCGTTCACCTCGCAAAATTCATCCGTGCCGAGGTTGTAGACATTGACCTTCGCTCGGGCTTTTTCAATAACGCAAAACATGGCGTCTATGCAATCCTGAATATAGAGATAAGATTTTCGTTGATGACCATCCCCAAGCACTTGCAATGCGGTGTGGTTTTCCACAAGTTGTTTGTAGAAATCGAATACGTGCCCATGCGTGTACCGTTCACCAAGAATGGAGACAAAACGAAAGATATAACCAGTAAAGGCAAACCCCTCGCAGTACGCGGCGATGAGCCCCTCGCCTGCGAGTTTGGATGCACCATAAAGGGATGTTTGCACGGGAAAGGGTGCATCCTCGGGTGTCGGAATAACCGTGGCTTCTCCGTACACCGATCCAGTGGAAGAGAAGGCGATTCTCTTTATATTGTTAGCCCTCATCGCTTCGAGGACGTTATAGGTGGCAATCGTGTTTTGCTCCAGGTCCTTGCGCGGGTGTTCCGTGCCAAAGCGCACATCGGCGTTGGCTGCTAGATGGAAAACAAATTCCACACTATGCATGGATTGTGTAAGAATAGGCAGATCAAGCACATCCGCACGGATCAATTGGAAGTTTGGATTCTGGAGCGCAGCGGAGATGAACTCCTCCTGCCCGGTGGAGAAGTTGTCGTAACCTGTAACGGAATGACCCTCGGAGAGGAGCCGGTCCGTGAGATTGCTACCTATGAATCCCGCACAGCCAGTAATGAAATATTTCATAGGGTTTCAGGACCGTCCCTCGTGATTTTAGCAAATCTATATTTGAAGGATGCCCTGATCCAAGTTAACGGGTCGCGGAACATATCCACTTTCTTGCCCTCTTTAAAGGTACGCGAGTAATAATTGACCGGGATTTCAACTGGAACGTATCCTTTTCTTAATAATTTGATGACCAGTTCAAAATCAAAATCGAAGCGATTGCATTCAAATTTTAAGTTATACAAACAATCACGGCGAAAAACCTTGAACATTGTAAAGGGATCCTTCATGTGTTGACCATATAACATATTTAGCAACATTGTAAACAGGATATGTCCAAAATTAATATAAGCAGAGAGTTGCTGTTGATCATTGAAGTGGCGCATTTTCCACTTCCCGCCGTGTCGCGAACCCAAAATAAAAGGTTTCCTAAACGCCAAAATCGGCTCTAATAGAGCATGATAATCATTCAAGTCATATTCAAGGTCTGCATCCTGAATAAGCATAATATCACCGGTGGCGCTTTTCATCCCTTCGCGCACGGCATTTCCTTTTCCCCTTGGCTTATCCTGCAAGATAAGCTTTACATCGGGATTATCTTTGTATTTCAGTACCAACTCGCGGGAATTATCCCTGGAATTACTCTCGACGATTATGATCTCCTTTTTGATATTGGTTAATTCCAAATCAAGGAGTTGTTCCATCAGGACGGGGAAAGTGGAACATTCATTATAAACAGGCAGCACTATGGATAAAACCGGGCTAGCTCGACGTTCTGCTTTACGAGCAGTAACGATAATACCGGAGGAAGGTAAGCGAAAATATAAATTATGGAGTTTGGAGGGCAAGATCTTATAAACAGTATTTATTGCACGGGTTATCCAGGTTTCAGGAAAACCGGTTGCGCGTTCGTTGATATGCGCCAGTGTATAGAGGCGTATATCCGTATTTAGCCAAACATGACTGAAGCCGAAACGCCAGAGCAATAACTGGATATGGGTGTTGTTAAAATAATACCTATTTTCGGGCCGCCACCCTATCCAGGACTGACCAAAAAAATGGGCTGAGCGGGAGTCCAACGAGAGGGTGGTCATGAATAATTCCCCTCCTGGCTTTAACGCTACATAAATCATATCCAATATCCTGCCAATAGCGTCGCTTTTTTCCAACTCATATATGACCACAATTGCATCAACTTCTTTGGGCGGGTCGCTATCTTCTTCAAATTCATTTGCTGAAATATGGCGCAAAACGGTAAATCCATATTCTTTTGCCAGGGCCGAAAAATAATGCCCCGGCTCGGCAATCAGTAAAATATCATGTATACCTGCAGCTCGCTCGGCGAGCATTTGGAGATATTTTTTAGTTGCTTCGAGTTCGGTGATGCCTTCTGATGATATAAATTTCGATTTGGTGTCACCTGGACGAACTGAAAAAAGTTTGCCCTTGCCCGTCATAACGGTGGGAGACGAAAACGTCAGACCACACACCGCGCAATAGCTGACAGTAGATCCTTGGATTTCGAACATATAAATGCGCTTCGTGGCGCTACAAATAGGGCAGGCGTTTGTGTTATTCGGAAGATTCACCGGGTGCCATCCAAATAATTAAATATGCTTTTTTCATTTTTCAGCGATCACGGCCATGCCACTCGCAACTACTTTAATAGGGTGATAGGCCAGGTTGTCCGGGAAAAGTTTCCGGGTAAGATTCAATAATGGGCTGAGACCTTTTATTGGAAAGCGAACAAAATGACGGTTGATATAATCAAGGTTCAAGATTTTGTAATTGCTGAAAAATCTAATTTTATGGAACCCTGTTTTGTTCAACAACAAAGCCATTGCTTTTTTGTTGAAATATGAAAGATGCTCAACTTTATATTCCATCCAGTTTTTACCCAACAGTTTCGCCGACCAGCTATCTAAAGATGGCGTCACGATAAAGACCTTGCCATTTAATTTCAACATCTTATATACACGCGTTAAAAACTCTGCCGGATTGCGAACATGCTCAATGACATCGAAAAAAGCAATGATGTCAAATGATTCTCCTTGAAAGTTTGCCATCTCAATGAACCCTTTCTGGACACTTGATGCACCAAGACGGCGATTGGCCAATTCTACAAGGTGGTCCGTTACCTCCAAACCCGATACTTTAAATCCCCTGGATTGCGCCTCAAGCAAAAAATCACCCATGCCGCAACCGATCTCCAGCAGAGACGATTCTGATGTTGATGACGAATCTCCATTAATAAATTGTTCGAGATATAAGCCGGCGGTGGCCCTCTTCAACTTGTTAACAATATTTGTTATTTCCACCTCGCCCTCACTTAAAAAATATTGATCAGAATAGATCTGTGCCAATTCTGCGTCGGTGGGTTGAGGGTGCAACCAGCGGAAACCGCATTTGGTGCAGATGAAGACGGTATACCGAAGGAAGGGAAACCCTGCAATCACCCTGTCGTTATTACAAATCAAGCAAGTATCCATGATAATAAATTGATCCAGGTCTCTGTGGGATTTCAAGCTGCCCGAATGGGTTTTAGGAAATCCTATAAACAATTAGATTTGTAGGATAGCCAAATAAAAGAATACTATTTACGACAATGTTAATGCCCTTTGGAAACAGATCGCGAAATTCACGATTACTTAAGATATTTAAATTATCCTCCTCGCTCCAATATTTTTCACCCAGCGCATTGAAAATATTAGGGTGCAATTTCTTAGGTAACTTTCTTAGGTAACTAATGAAGGATGGGTAATGGGTACGGAATTCAACTGCAAACCACTGGTTTTGTGTTGTTCCCTAAGAACGACTTTTATATCCGGATTATTTCTTTAACAAAAGGCCGCTAACCCGCCGCACGACCAATATTTTCAATAACAGCATTGCTAAAGGCGATATCAATTTTGTCCATATCTTATTGTAAGGGAATTACCTATGATATTTTTGTGATAACCAGGGACAGGATAATAAATATATGATAGTGATCATCAAAGAAATAATACTGATTATCCCACCAATCAGAAAAGATAGTGGTCGGTATATAAATTGCACCTTATGATTTCCCGGATTTAAGTAAATACCCCTGAATATCCCGTCAACCGCGTAGATAGAAGCCTTCCTACCGTCTATATAAGCCACCCATCCCGGATAGTATTGTTCGGAGACAACCAATAAACCGGGGGTATTTGTATACACTTGAACGTCCAGTTCGCCAGAATTTATGGGTTTTGCACTTCCGGCCACTGATTGTAATTGTTGACCATTCTGATTGATTGATCCCACCAATTCATCGGGCAAATTCTCGACCACTGCCGTTTTTGCAAGATTAAGTTTCGGGTCGGTTATGGAACTCATCGCTATATCGGAAGTCGTTACATCTATAACGTCGTACACTACAAAAGCACGTGGAAGAACATTTTTGTTTTGGTAAATAATTACATCGTGATCCTTGTAAACTGGTTCATAAATTGAGCTGGAACTTGCCAGTTGACCGGCTTGAGCTATATTGGATTGATCCGCCAATCGGACATTGCCCCAAAATTCCCAATCCAGGTAATTATCACCGCCCGGCCCGTCGTCCGTAGAAAATTCAATGATCACATCTTTCCCGGCCCATTTTTCCAGACTGACTCTCTCATCGGTCCATTTTCTATCGCAGGGATTATTCTTGGGATCGATGAATTTTGAGAAGACCAACGTTCTGCTGCCCGCGTCCAATAAAGAGACGTGAAAGTTAACCCCATCACCCCAACCTGCGCCAAAATATTGCGGATCCAACCCAATCGAAAAATCTAATTCGGGAGAATGTTGAGGTACTGCCAGTTTTAAATTGAATTTTTCGTGCAGTTGATTGAGGATTACCTGCCTGACTGATCCACCAATATTTATTAGATATTCTTTCAGACCTGTCTTGTCCTTATACTGTTGGTAAATGATATTATCCGGTGCATTGATACCAAAATCAGGTTGATTGTTACCATTCTGTTGGACTCCGGTAGCCGGGGTGCATTCATCAGGAGTATTTTCAGAGGGATTCTGTGCAAGTACGTATTTAACATTAAGGAGATTGAACATCTTATCCGAAATGGGATACTGTGTTCCGGTAAATCGTATTATGGATGCCTCTTCCAAGGAAAGAAATTGGGATGAAAAATCAAACACTCGCCTTGGAATAAGAGCATCCAACCAACGGATATCAGACAATTCATATGCAGTGGAAATGTTCGGGTAAAGTAAACCATCCAAACCAAAAATCCGAAATGGTCCTTCATTTTTCTTTAGATAATCAACAAAAGGCGGTGTTTGATATGGATCGACGCGATCCCGTCTCTGGATCCTTGATTCCCATAAAAATGGTTCGAAAGCTACCAGGATTAGTAAACCGAACTGCAAGCCACGCAGGCTTATTTTTTGGTGTTTATATAGAAATGCAAGGATATATATTGGAATGGTTAAAAAAACGATTACTATTCCAAAAGCGGTATATATCAGCTTATCGTCTCCAAAATAGGTGGAAAGTAAGGCGGGGGTACTTCCCAGGATGGGCAGACCGAAAAAAACTGAAATAACAATC
>CAZPCR010000219.1:0-5408 GCA_964585035.1 uncultured Anaerolineaceae bacterium | reverse complement strand
TAGGATTGCAATCAAATATTTACAGTTTTGCCTATTTAAGTTGTAACAAAAATATCAACTGTATGTGGATCACTGGCACCATTGGTTTGGTTTTCTTACTAGGATTGGGAGTTTATTATCTCTGGTCGAATCGTGAGCGACTCACGACGTGGGAAGCGATCAATATTATTGTTCCACTAGGGTTTGTTTCGACAATCTACCTCTGGTCCTATGATCAATTGCTCTACATTTTCCCCATCGCTTGGATCACAGTTGAATTGGTCAAAACGACCAGGTCTTATTTAGTCTCATTCATATTCCTGCTCGGGTTGGATATTTTGTCTTTCTTTTCGCTCGCGGTTCAGGCGGAAACACACGCGGACTTATTAAGCGTTACCACTACAATCTTAATAATTGGCTTGTGCTTATGGCTCTTTCACTTGAAGAATAGCCATCCCATTGACAAACCCATTCCAGCGGCTTAAACTATCCGCATGAATAAGGGATTTACCTCAATGGAGCAAATGTCGCTGCCCTATTATACGCGGGATGAGCATTAGATTCGTAACTTTCGAACCAGAAGGCTGTCCCGGGCATGTGGACAGCCTTTTCTTTTTTAGCTGTTATGCTTAATTTAGAACCATCTACCCTTTCATCTCGGAGTTATCATGGCTGAAAACATTCTCATCGCGATAGCATGGCCTTATTCTAATGCTGAAATTCATGTTGGCAATATCACCGGCTCACATCTGCCCGGAGATATCGTTGCACGTTACCACCGGCTAAAAGGGAATAATGTTTTGATGGTTAGTGGCACCGACTCACACGGCACACCCGTTGTGATCGCCGCCGATAAAGAGGGCAAATCGGTCGAGGAAGTATACAAGAAATATCATAATGGCTTTCTCGAATTGTTTCAAAGAGCCGGAATATCCTATGATCTATTCACAACCACTCACACAGAAAATCATTTCAAAGTTTCGCAAAGTATTTTTCTTGCCTTGCAGAAAAATGGATTTTTATTCAAACAGTTCAGCAAACAGTGGTATTCCCCCAGCGCGAATAAATTTTTACCCGACCGCTATGTTGAGGGGACATGTTATATTTGCGGTTTCGAAGGCGCACGTTCAGATCAATGCGACAATTGCGGAAATGTACTTGAACCTGAGAAGCTAATAAACCCACGCGCCAAGACCGGTGACGGCTCTCTGGAATTACGCGAAACAGAACATTACTATCTCGATCTTTCCAAATTGGAGCCGGACGTCATCCGCTTCCTCCAGGAGCGCGCCCCTCACATGCGTGAGACTGTCCTTGGCGAATCTCTTGGGAAGATTGAATCGGAGGGTCTCAAACCTCGTCCTATCACGCGCGACCTGGATTGGGGCATTCCTGTCCCGGTGCAGGAAAAAGGCTGGGAAGATAAAAAGCTCTACGTCTGGTTCGAGGCTGTCATCGGTTACCTCTCCGCCTCAATCGAGTGGAGTCAACTTCAAGATCAAAATATTACCTGGCGTGAATGGTGGACAGGGCAACAAATACGTCAATTTTATTTTATCGGAAAAGATAATATATTTTTCCACACTTCCATGTGGCCCGCCGAACTGATGGGAATGGGCGAACAGTTCATGGAGATCTTCGCTGGAGTGCAAGCCATCAAATTAAGTCTCCCATATGATGTTCCGGCCAATCAATTTATGAACCTGGAAGGTAAAAAGATCAGCGGCTCGCGCAATTGGGCTGTTTGGGGAGCCGACTTCTTAAGCCGCTATGACCCCGACGCTTTGCGTTATTACCTGACGGTCAACATGCCGGAGAACAAGGATAGTGACTGGGATTGGCATGAGTTCGTGGCGCGCAACAACAATGAACTCGTGGCAACGTGGGGTAATTTAGCCAATCGGGTCCTCGCCTTCTGTTATAAGAATTGGGATGGTCATGTACCCGATTTTGGACCGGGATGGAACGATCAAGTGTCCTTAAGACCCGCCGACTTGAATTTGCTGGAGGGTATCAGGAACGGGTTTGACATTATAGGCAAAGAAATTGATGCAATACGGCTGCGATCAGCATTGAGTGAAGCCATGAAACTTGCTACTTCCGTAAACGTATATCTCGACGTAAACGCTCCATGGTCCGTTATCAAGAGCGACAAGGACGCCGCAGCCAAAACTATCTATACATCACTTAAAGCCATCGACTCATTAAAGGTGATTTTCGCACCCTTCCTGCCATTCACATCCGAGCGGTTGCACGAGTTCTTTGGATACGAAAATCCCCTATTTGGTAGGCAATTTACCGAGACGATCAAAGATTCCCTTGGGGACCATACAGTTTTACGCTATAAAAGCATTGAGGGGATGCAATGGAAGCCGAGCGAATTGGGGCCCGGTAAGAAGTTAAATCAACCTGGTCCGTTATACAAGAAGTTAGATGAGAGTGTCGTCGAAGAAGAACGTACTCGTTTGGGAAATTAGAGATCCCCAGGGCTAAAATCGCCCTGGTAGATCGCCACATTGCCTGTTATGTCGGGCAATCGGATTAAACAAACATTTAACAATTCTTAATTCATTGACAACATTAGCGTACTATACTATTTATTGACGACGCACCAAGTTTAGTATTTGGAGAAAGTCAATGATAACCAAGAAATATTCCCAAGATGGAAAGAAGTGCCGGGTAACATTCAAGTTACCTGCCGATACGAACAGTGATACCGCCCAGCTCTTTGGCGAATTTAACAATTGGTCTGGGCAAATTATGACCAAACAAAAAAAGGGCGGTTTCACCTTAAGTGTTACATTACCGGCGGGTAAAAAATACCAATTTCGCTATCTCCTGGACGATAATCGTTGGGAGAACGAATTTCAAGCCGATGGCTTTATCCCCAATCCTTACGGCTCGGAGGACTCGGTATTGGACATCTAAATATGACAAGTTGTCTCCTTGAAAAGCTCTCCTATAAATAAAAAGGCTCTCCCGCTGTTGATCAGGGAGAGTCTTTTTTTTCATTATAGCAAGCGTAAAACTTACAAACCGGTATTCTGAAAATCGTTTATTTCTTTCGGCTACACACCTATTTTACTCATAGACGCCTGCACGTTTACTTTATTTTCAGCCAAAACGGTCAGGCGGCGGTCGGCTTGTTTTTCCTCTTCGAGAGTCTGCCCTAGGACATCTGCAACCTTCATAAAGCCTAATTGCCGGGCGTGTGCGCGTGCCGTACCATAAGCGGCTATTTCATAATGCTCGGTCCTTTGCGCTATACCTATCAAAGCAGCTTCTAAGGGCTCTGGTTCCGCGTCGGCCGTGGCCAATTCTTCTCCTTCTTCAATTATTCCTTGCATGCCAATACATTTCCTGCCCTTAGGTTTGATGTTGAGGTCATTGCATATCTCTTCGAGTCGTCGGGCATGATTTCTTGTTTGCTTGAGATGGTGATCCAATGTGGCATTTAAATCTTCCGATGTGGCAACTTCAGCCATTTTATGTAGGGATTTGATCATCTGATTTTCTGCGCTGTAAAGATCTCTCAATTCGTCAATAAGCAGATTTTCAAGTGAATTGATTTTCATAATTAGCTCCTATTTTTCATGGGGAAACCAACATTCTCGGTGAAAACCCATGTTTTAATTTTGCATAAACTAAATAACGATGAGCCCATGGAATTGTTATATGTCTTTGACATTTCCAAGATCCGCTGCGTAAATTATTAAACTTATTTCATCTGGCTGTCATCTATACATGTTACTATTTTTAGGTTCATTAATTCACCAAAGGAAATTTTTATGTCAAAACGCCAATCACAAAAAACATCCAACCTCGGTCTGGGAATTAGAAGGTTCTTCTTATCCGGCTTTGTGGTATTCACTTTTGTCGCTTATGTCATTCATGAGCGGCTCACGAATCCTGGCGCAAACTTAACATCATCTCCTTTAACCCCAACCCTCACTGTAACCCAGGATACATCTAATCCAGCGGCAGCTGTTCCACCTTCTGCGACTTTACCACCACTGGCTTCCTCCCCGCTTTCAACGGATATACCTCAAACATTACCCAGCTCAACGCCGGTTAACTCAGGTTTTTATAAAAACGGTGTTTTTAAAGGACCCGAAGTCGATGCATATTATGGTTTGGTGCAAGTCCAGGCCACTGTTCAGGGCGGGAAGCTCACGGAGGTTCAATTCCTTGAATATCCGACAGATAGACGGACTTCACAAGAGATAAACAACATCGCTGTGCCTGATCTCCAACAGGAAGCTTTACAAGCCCAAAGCGCCAGGGTGGACATTGTATCCGGCGCTACATTGACCAGTGAAGCCTTTATGATGTCACTGCAAAACGCGCTCGATTCAGCGAAAAACTGATTTTGAAACAAACAAGAATTTTGATGGGAATGCCAGTTACGCTGGATGTCGTCGACATATCGGTACCGGTTAAGGTATTCGAGACGGCTTTCGCCTACTTCGAATATATCGATGAGAAATTCAGTACATATAAAGAGAACAGCGAAATCTCACGAATTAATAATCACAAATTGGGGTTGGAGGACGCGAGTGAAGATATGAAAGCCGTCTTCGATCTCGCAGAACAAACTCGCCTGGCAACCGGTGGTTACTTTAACATCTGGCACAAGGGGTCTTACGACCCATCGGGATTGGTCAAAGGGTGGGCTATTCACAACGTCTCTAAAATCTTATATCAAAAAGGGATCGAGAACTTCTATGTCGATGCCGGTGGAGATATTCAAGTAGTGGGAAAAAACAGCGAAGCCCTAAACTGGCGCGTCGGGATACGAAACCCATTTGACGCCGATCAGATCGTCAAAGTCCTTTCAGTCAGCAATTGCGGTGTCGCCACGTCCGGGACCTACATTCGAGGTCAACACATCTACAATCCAAAAAACGAAAACCAGGCGCTTACCGACATAATGAGCCTGACCGTAATAGGCTCGAATATTTTCGAGGCAGATCGGTTTGCAACCGCGGCTTTTGCGATGGGGGTCGATGGGATCGGTTTTATCGAAAAACTGCAGGGTTTTGAAGGTTATATGATCGACAAGGATAAACGTGCCACTTTCACCACCGGTTTTGAAAAGTACGTGACCCATGATTAAGTGGATGGATAATCTGCTTAATCGCATAACGATGTACAGGTTGGTGCTATATTATTTAATTTTCCTGCTTGTTATAGCTATCCTCATGTGCATTGTCGGAGCACTAACGTATGATCCATTTGCTCTGCTTGTTTCGGTAGGGTTCTTGTTGGCGGTTTGCGTGGTGGTCAATCGTATCTTCGCAGCAACCTTCAAGGTGCCGACAAACCTCGAATCTGCTTATATTTCGGCACTGATCTTAGCGCTAATCCTCACTCCCATCAAGTCGCGACTATTTTCGCTCCGGGCAGTTTATCAGGGTCATCCACAAAAG
>CAZPCR010000218.1:0-5437 GCA_964585035.1 uncultured Anaerolineaceae bacterium | reverse complement strand
AGGCCGTTCTATTTTACACCCAAGACAAATTCCATTTTTATTGTAGAGTGGGATTCCGCATATTTCGCAAAAAGGTTCCCCGATATTAATTACCTTAGTTCGGCAATCATCGCACCACCGACTACCTTGCTTGCCGCATCCTCCGCAAGTGGGCGGCAAGAGTAAGTCTAACGCTGCCCAAATCAAACGATAGATATGATAATTACTGGAAGATCCAGTCATCCTTATCCCCAGCTTGGGATCGTCTTATTTTAAGTTTCCAAAGGATTTCGAAAGTTGTATGCCAGCTGGCGTCAATAAGATAATAAAAATGGATGGAAAAATAAGAAAAACCAGCGGGATAACCATTTTTACTGGTGCTTGATGTGCTTGTTCTTCTGCTCGCTGACGCCGCTTGACGCGCATCTGATCGGATTGGATCCGCAGTACTTTTGCAAGGCTAACACCTAGAATTTCACTTTGTATAATTGCGGCAACGAAACTGGTCATTTCCGGAATCCCAATTCGATCAGCCATATCTCGCATCGCATCCCGACGAGATTTTCCAAGCTGGATTTCTCGAATCGCGCGCAATAAAGCTAAAGAGAGTTCGTTCTCCCATTTTTCACTCACTTTGGACATGGCAGCTTCAAAACCCAATCCTGCCTCCACGCAAATGGTTAATAGATCCAGGGCATCTGGCATAGCTTTTCGGACATCTTTCTGTCGGGCGTTGATTCGGGTTTGAAGCCATAACTGTGGAAAGAAAAATCCTAAAACGGTAAAAATTGTAACAACCAGAAAAGTCTGGCCAAGCGGCCACTTAACGGGTGCAAGTAGGCTTACCATGAACAATAAGCCACCGAAAACTACCGCCACAACGAAGCGTGAAGCTAGAAAAGTGGAAGCATCAATCCGGCCAGGGTTCCCCGCAATTTCAAGCTTTGTCGTGGTATCTTGTAAAACCTTTTGCGGCGTTATTGAGGTAGACATTTCGCCAATACGTTGTAATAACGGTACAATAACGCGTTGGCTAAAAGGCTGCTGCATTTCAATTTGCTCTAACGAGGAAATAACATCTCCGCGCTGTGTGGCCTCTTCAAGTCGGGCCATTAACGGATCACTCTCGTCTTTTGAACGGGTGGCACGCAAGCCGGCAATAATCAACATAGTTGCTCCGCCTATCACAACTACACCGACGACTATTCCAATCAATATTGCCATGTCATACCTCGATATCCGCGATTTTCATCATAATCGTAAATCCCACGCTAATTAAGGTGATCACCACAACAGCTGCTATAACTGCGCAAAACGGACCGGCATCCATGAAGGACATTAAATATTTAGGGTTTAGGAACCATAACACCACTGTTAGAAATATAGGCAACAAGGAAATTACGGTTCCAGACATGCGGACCTGGGAGGTGATCACACGAATATCTCCCTTGATCTTTACCCTTTCACGGATTGTGAATGATATAGTTTCAAGGATTTCAGAAAGGTTGCCACCCACTTCACGCTGAACGTTTATTGCTGTCACAACAAAATCCAAGTCATCACTTGGGATCCTGCGTAAAAGATTTGCAAGTGCGGCTTCCATGGAGATGCCAATTTGCATTTCCTGCACAACCCGGCGAAATTCTTCGGAAATTGGAGCCGGCAACTCTTTGCTAATCGCTTCCATTGCTTGAAGAGTCGAATAACCGGCACGCAGGCCATTAACCATTAAGTTTAACATGTCTGCTAGCTGTTCATTGAATTTTGTGAGTCGTCTTGCTTTTTGGCGATTAACGTAAAAACCCGGTGCTAAAAACCCAACAACACCCCCGATCATAAATGAAATGATATTTCTTCCACCGATTAACCAAGCGAGTCCACCGATGAGTATGATCGCTATCACAATGAGGGCAAAATATTCGCTGACTTTCAATTTCATATCAGCCCGGGCAAGGTTTTGGCTGATCCTGTCACCGATTGATGTGCGCTCAACCCGCTTGGATACCCAATCGGTAATCGCAGTGCGCTGGGCTTCGTGTTCTACGGATGTGGCTTGATCACCAAGATATTGGTTCAGACGCTCATCAACCAGGGTCTGCTCTCTTGATGTGGTTACAACCATCCCGATAATTAACAGGATGATCACAACGACCCCACCGATAATTATGATCCATGCCATTTAGTTACCGAAATCCTTTTTTAATATTCATATACAATTAGTATCGGCGTCGTTCTCCGATACCAAATATCGATGGTGGTAAATGAATACCGGCTGCTTCGATCTTATCCATGAATTTAGGGCGCAGGCCGGTGGGTCGCAATCGGCCGATGATTTGTCCATTCTCCATACCTGTTTGTTCGAAAATAAATATATCCGTCATGGTTATGACATCCCCTTCCATACCGCTAACTTCTGTAATATTTACTACTTTACGCGTTCCATCCCGCATGCGAGACTGATGGACAACCACATCGATGGCAGAGGAGACTTGTTCGCGGATTGCACGTGCGGGCAGATCCATACCGGCCATAAGAGTCATTGTCTCAAGACGGGACATGCTATCACGTGGACCATTGGAGTGAAGTGTGGTCATTGAACCATCGTGGCCTGTGTTCATCGCCTGCAACATATCCAGTGCTGCTTCATCACGGACTTCGCCAACGATAATTCTATCTGGTCTCATTCGAAGTGCGTTGCTAACGAGCTGGCGGATGGTAACTTCACCCCGACCTTCAATATTTGGTGGACGAGATTCGAGTGTAACCACATGTTCCTGCCGCAATTGCAACTCAGCTGCGTTTTCTATGGTTACAATCCTTTCATCATCTGGAATAAACCCAGAGATAATATTCAAAAAAGTTGTCTTACCAGATCCCGTGCCGCCAGAGATAATGATATTGAGCCGTGACTCCACACAAGCCTTCAGGAACTGCAGGGATTCTTGGGTAATGGATCCAAATTGAACTAACTGGTCGACGGTTATTGGGTTACGGGAAAATTTTCGGATGGTGAGAACAGGTCCAACCAGAGAAATCGGGGAAATTACTGCATTAACGCGCGATCCATCGGGTAACCGGGCGTCAACATATGGACTGGCCTCATCAATACGTCGTCCAAGGGGGGCAACGATACGGTCGATTATACGTAGTACATGTTCGTTATTCTCAAAAGTCACTGGTACTCGATGAAGCTTGCCTTTACGTTCGATATAAATATTTTTCGAACCGTTGACCATGATTTCTGTGATGGTTTCATCTTCCAATAAAGGTTGCAAGGGGCCGAACCCCAAGATTTCAGCAGCGATTTGTTCAAACAAGCGTGCCCGCTCAGGTCGTGAGAGTACAATATTTTCTTCCGTTAAAATTTGTTCAAATAAATCCTGGATTGTTCGACGGACTTCTTCTGTCCTTGTAACATCCGTCGAAGGGTCAAGTTCCGCAAGCAATTTGTTCTGCACGCGTGTTTTTAGATCGAAATAAGAACCAGCTTGCGGGGAAGTTATGGGAGCACTTACACGCCTGGCTTGCATTGAAGAAAGACGTGAATTATCTCCTCCCCCCTGTCCTCCTGATCCTGGGGATTGGGAAGGGGTTGCGCCTTGCCCTCCTTGTCCTTGTTCAATACGTTTAAGCAACGACATAATCTAACTCCTCAACGCCTTCCAGCAGGCGCTTCATTAACATCTAATGTTGCAAGTTGTGACCGAACAGCCTCTGCGAGAGCAAAAACACCTTTGGCTACCGGCTGGGCTTTATTATCCAACATAAAAGGTGATCCGCGGTTAACGGCCGGAATTACGATTCGCTCATCTAATGGTATTACTACACTTATTTTCTGTTTAAGATTTTCACTTATTCGATCCGGCGTGATACCGATGCGCTTATCAAATCT
This sequence comes from uncultured Anaerolineaceae bacterium, assembly GCA_964585035.1. Taxonomy (GTDB): domain Bacteria; phylum Chloroflexota; class Anaerolineae; order Anaerolineales; family Villigracilaceae; genus Fen-1038. Next base: position 1,566 of record CAZPCR010000218.1, on the reverse strand, counting down.
ATTCATAACAAAAACAATATGTTCGCGATCTACACCCATGGTTTGCAAAAGGTCTAGAAAAAGACGGGCGTTCTTGATGGCCGGGATATCTTGGGTCGTAATCAATATGATCGCATCGCTTATATCGATCGCCGAGAGAACGACATCTGTCAGTATTGAGGAAGTGTCGACCACAATATAAGCATATAACTGCCGTAGATAATTTAAAACTTTGGAGAATTGGTCTGCCGATATCTTCTCCGCCAACTCCGGTCGTTGCGGAGCAGCTAATATATGAATGCCGGACTGTTCATGTTTTATCATGATCTCTTCGACAACATCCGGATCTAATTCGTCGACGCGCGGGGCGATATCGAGAATTGTATTCTTGCCCTGTTCATTGAAAAACATGGCAACATCGCCATATTGTAAATTTGCATCAACCAGTACAACGCGCGTTTCTTCGTTATGGAGCGCAATCGCCATGTTGACTGCCAGAGTAGTACAGCCTGTTCCACCTTTCGGGCTATAGACCGTAACGATTTTGCCTTGTACGAAACCAGGCATACCCGCCATCGGAGACATCCCTCTACCAGGAGATCCGGAACTCACGGGCAGTTGTTTATTCTTGCTTCGCTCAATGTGCGACATTTCTCCGCCCCGCCGGACAGCTGAAACCAGATCGTCGCCCATAGGAGGTTTTGTGAGGAAATCACGGGCACCGGCCAGCATGGCACGGCGCATATAGTTTTGATCACCTTGGACAGATAATATAACAACCTGCGTATGGGGCGATTTTTGACGGATGGTTTCAGTAGCCGTAATACCGTCAATGTCCGGCATATTGATGTCCATCAATACAACATCGGGATCAAGCTCCAGGGATAGTTGAATACCTTCCTTCCCTGAACGAGCCGCACCCACTACGTCAATATCGGCCTCAAATTGTAATAGCTTCCGTACATTCTCCCGAGTGTCTGCCACATCATCCACGATCAAAACTCGGATCTTATCACTCGAAGCCATGTCGCTCCTTTACCAGCAAATTATTATCTCTCAACATCCTCGCTATTGGGCAGGTGCATTATCATTAGGAAGGGTTGGTTTAGCTAATGAGTCGATCTTCGGTTGTAACGCATAAGGCAACTTGGCGGGGACAGGAATATTGTATTGGCTGAGTAGGAATTGAAGAGTTGCCGCTTCTGTAGCAAGGCGGGATTGATCGCTCGGGTTGCGTAAAGTCATCATGATCTGTGCATTAGTATAAACCATATAAGACAAGGTATCGGCATCCTGTGGCGATACGATTAAGGTAATAATATCGGGTGCCGCTGGTGCGGCAGCTTGCTGCTGCTGAGCCTGCTGTTGAGATGCCTGAGGAGTAACGGGTGTCAACGCGAAATTCCCAAGTTTCATAACCACAACATCTTGCAGTATCGTCTGGCAAACAACGCGTGGACGCTGCGGTTCTGAAGGGACCAGGTAAAATGGTTGTTGCAACGAGGAATCCAATTCAAGGCGCCCTTGAGGACCGCCTGTGGCGCCTACACCCAAAGATAATATGGGTAAAGCACCCGCCGGAAAACC
>CAZPCR010000217.1:0-5442 GCA_964585035.1 uncultured Anaerolineaceae bacterium | reverse complement strand
TGGAGAAGGCAGAGGGTCTATCTCGGTCGGGGAGTTTTACTTCTAACGATAAGGCGTAGCCTGATGACCCCCCTGTGTAACCGCCCCATAAACTGAAAATCAATAGGAGAAGTCCAAGAATCGTAAGGGCCGTGGAAAAGTTGTATATAGTGATACCAACTCTAAGTACTAGGCAAACGAGGGCCGCTAGAGCGAAAGTCGCCATATCAACAGCGATTATGGATGCGCACATGCGTAACGCATAGTGCATACGGCTTTCGATTGGTTGATCGTCCATTGGAGCCTCCAAGCATACTCACTATAGTGTTCTCTGCGGTTGCGTAGGAGTATGTTTTTTTTGTACTCACGACCACACGCATTCACGACGTACTACGGAATTATTAAATCAAAATCTTGATAGTCGCCTTACGTTTCCGAAATCAACGTTTGTGGGATAGGTAATAAGCAGTAGGTTTAAATCCAGTTTGGCTGCAATTTCAACTTGATTTGGAGAGTGGCTGTGAACCTAGCGGTTGGAGGCCTAAGTCTTATTGGCATACAATTTTGAAGCTTCGTACTGCCGCTAACGGAGGTGTTACCCTCTTTTGGGCTGCGCTCTTAGCCAACACGACTAACCAAGGTGTGCCATTAATGTAACCGCCCACGGTGTTACCGCAATGAGCAGGATTGTTAATAGGATGACCGGCAACGCTGCGATTATCGCATTTCTCGTTTCAAGTTGATGGACAGCCTTGACAGCGATCACACTCAAAACCGCCCAATAAATACCTGCTGCTGCATTGATCCAAAGGCCATAAGGTACTAACAAAAGCAAACTGGAAATAATAGTCATAGGAGCATTGAAAGTCGCCAGAGCATAAACCAGTTTGGAGTATGTGCCAATACCGCCCATGGAACGAGCCAACCATTGAATGAGCCCAGCAACAACGGTTATTGTGATTACAACCAAGATAGCAAGAAAAGGAGCGCCGCATACAGCTAGAATTATCGGCGAAGTTCCTCTTTGAGGAGGCTGGGCAAAAGCAGAAACGATGCCACCGATCAATCCACCGATAACGAGCCAGAAATAAGCAAGTTTGGGGCTGGCATGAATGTCTTGCAATAGGTATCCATAACTTGCGACAGATGGTCGAGCAAGCGAATCAAACCAGACTTTGTACCAAGGAAGGGATATTCTCGTCGCGTTGCCTGTCTTCATGATTAGCTTCCTTTATCGATCTTTCAATGATTTGAAGCGGCCCAATCCACTTACGATTCTATCAGCGGTTATGAACCGGCTTTGTTGTCTCCCTATTATTTCATTCTACTCAAATAAAACCCCATTTCATCTGATATTCTTCTATTTTTGAGGGGATAATCGTCATGAGTTGGAGGGTGGGGTCGGGTAAGGACCTAACCCCCACCGTCCCCTTCGGGGTCACCTCCCCCAAAGTCCGTGACAATAGTATGGTTGAAAACATTATTTTGAATCACGGATTTAGGGGAGGAAAAGCTCATAGAACCTGGCGGTTGGAAGTTCAAGTCTATTGACATATATTATTTACTCTCGACTAACAACCAAGCGTATTCATGCCGGGGAAAACGCCCGGCACCTTCGGGGCTCAATTCCAATTCGGCTACGGTTTACGGTTCTTTTTGCTCGGCTTTCTGTTCAGGGGCAATTTCTTCTTGCCTGCGCTTCTTGTCTTGTGTTCCGGTGCTCGGGATTCTTTTGCATCAAAAGATATCTTATTCAGAATAACTTGCTTATAGCTTGTCGGCGACACAGTTAAAGATTGTGTGACTGCACTTGTATACAGTCGCCACGTCAACAGGTAGATAAGGGAGCCCAATATAAACACTCCTATGAAAGGCGCGGAGAGGCCCAGTGTTGAGAATAGGGCCAGCTCTGTTAGGAGATAAACAAGGTGCATATAAGTATGGAATTCTGCGATACGAGGTCGATCGGTGGCATCTCTTAAGATAAAACCTTTGCGCTCACCATTTCTCCCGGGGCCATATGGAAAGTAGTGTGTTCTTCCGTCTTGATCGACGGCGAAGGTTCGGCCAGTAAAGTAGTTAACAATTACAGACCAGGATAAGTACTTCATTTGGGATTGCTCACCTCAGCAAATGACGAACAGAGCAAACGATTGTCCCGAAAAGTGGGGCCGCCTTCGGGGATTCGAACCTGCGCGCCGGGTAAAGCACCCGGCATCTCCGGATTCTATCCACTTCGTGGATACAATCCTACGACCAAGCGTGTTCACGAAGTACTGCGGAATTATAAAATCAAAATCTTGATGTTCGCCTTACGTTTCTGAAATCAGCACCAAAGAGAGTGCAATAAGTAGTAGGCCAAATCTAATTGGGTTACGACTTTACTTTAATTTGGATAACACCAATTTAACAGAACTCACTCAAGCCATGCAAAGTACTTGAAAACGAGCCGACTCACACTAGTCGGATGCACCCTGGCGGATCGTCAGCTGATGAAAACCGACCAGCAGATATCGTTTCGCAACCGCTGATCGTCGAGGACAAGTCCGCGAATTGCCTCCGGTAGCTGCCCGCGCTGCCATTGACACTCAAGCCGGCCGGCATTCTCTTCCTCGCCATTAAGGGCAGCCGCACGCACGGCCTTGATCGCATAGGCTGCAGCGCCGAGCTCGTGGGCGGCAACATGAGCTACTGCCGCGGCTTGTCCGGCAGCATACGCCGCGTGCCTGGCGGCACCCGACAGATCCCGTCCCGCGGCTTGCGCATGGCCGGCTGCCGTGCGGCTTTGAGTCATCGTGATCTCGCCCCGTACCCAGGCTCGCGCCAGTTCGATAGCGTGGCGTGGTCGCGCGTCAGCGGGCTGTGCCGCCTCGAACAGATGCAGCACATGATCCGCGCAGTCCGCTGCCCACCCGGCGAGAAGCTGGTGGTCGGAGTCTTGCAGAATGCCGCCGCGGCGAACCGTGATAAATCTGGGGTCGCGAACTTTGGGAAGGATCACGGCCTTGTCTCCTTTTGCTCTGCTTGCCGAATAAGATGAGCCCGCCTTCGGGGATTCGTACCGAAGATGCCGGGCGTGTTCACGCAATACTGCGGAATAATAAAATCAAAATCTTGATGATCGCCTTACATTTCTGAAATCAACACGAAAGAGAGGTGCAATAAACAGCAGGCTAAAATCAATTTCGGCTATTATTTTGTATCTATGGGCATAGCTATTCTTGAACGTGGAAATTCAATGTTCTTTTTAAGTTAAAGTAAGATTGTGAACACTTTTCTCTTTAACAAAAAAAATAATGCGACAATGCAAAACTACTAATATAGCGACAGATTGCTTGTTGTGCTAAACCCCGAATTTCCTTGTTAATTTTATAAAAAAGAGAATGAGATGAGGTAATAAACTGGGGTTGTTTAATCTAATCCTCTGAGTGTCGCTTGAGAATGATAATAAGACTCCGGCCAGTATAGATGCACTCGCCAAACCTATACTGAGAATTGAATATAAAACATGAAGAAAGGGTTTCTTACCAAGGAATTGGTATCCTTGCCAGAAACCAATTATGGAAAGAATGAGAGCAGAAGGAATAATTTCCAAAATATATCGGACGGTCCCGTAAAAATAAAGGAGTAGGGATATAAGGATGAGCACCGTACAACCGAACAAACTTAATACTATCCATTGGAACCGTCTTTGATCATTACGATTACCTTCGTTCGAATCTTGATTTTGCCATTTTAAAAATAAATTGGCAACCCCGGTTACAGCAGGAATAATCGCGAGTATTGTGAAAGGGGTACTTAGCAGAATACCAGTAATACGTTCTGAGTTGTACATCTGCAAAGAAGAATTGTTGAAATTCGAGATGACTTCATCAGCTCTGATTGATCGAATAAAGGGGAAAACTCCGCTAATGGCTGGAGGATTAAAAATATAAATAAAGAGATTGGGTGGAATATGTGCAAGTGTAAAAATATCCCCATTGTATGTATTCAGGTCTGACATCCCAATTTGATAGCGAAGACCTGCTTCAAAGACAGATCCAAATCTGGCCCAATCATACCAACCGATAATTATTGCACCAATAACCATAGGTAAAGTCATTGCCAGGAATGATAGATAAAAATTTCGAAATACCCTCCCCGTCTTGTAATAGATATTGACCATCCACAGGATAATTATGATTGATACGAACAAGACAGGTATCACTAAAAGAGCCCTCGTGCCTACAGCTAATGCCCATAAGGTACCTGCCAGTATCCATGGCCATATAGATTCTTTAGATCGGTTGAGACCAATAAAAGCAAAATAAAATCCCCCAATGAAGAAAAATTGCCCTGCTGCTATAGCAGTTTCGTAAATCCTGGATTCAATCAGTGTCCAGGGAACGGGGTGGGCAAGGCCAATTATTAGGATACTGAGAATGACCGTCCAACCTGGTAAATTGAAGAAGTAACGTCGCCATAAGCTATAAATTAAAAGGGACTCAAAAATGAATAACCCAGCAATAAATACAAAGCCAAGAGTCTGATCGCCTATTTGCCCTAGATATATAAACTTTACAAAAGTTAATAATAAGGCTGGTGCAGCCCCAAAGTAGATATATATTTTGCCGTTATAAAATGACATATCCCATATATTGTCTAATCCCTTTTTGTCCAGTCCGGGTATGGCTTCTCGGGCTTCAGGATCATAAGGATTTGGCAACTTAGATAATGCTGGATTTAAATGTGTGTTTATATTAAGTTGTCCATTCCTGAACGCTGTTGCGAGTTGGTCGTAATAGGAAGAGGTAGCAGGCCAGACGGTCCATTGGCCAATGCTGACGAACCAAATGTAAGCCACGATAACAAAAAGAATACATAATCCTGAAAATAGTAATGTGGGATCCGAATCTAAAAAGAAGAATTGACCTTTAACCCAATTTATATAACGACCTGCTTTTAGCATAAAAAGAGAAGAGAAAGATAATAATATCCCCATTGCTAGAGTAAATATCCGTTTTCCTGCCCACGTTGCATTATGATCAATCCCGAGTTGATATGCTAATACTGCAAGCAGAATCAGACCTAACCCTAGGAAGAATGTGATAATCAATATCCATTTTTTATATAGTTGAAATTTCATAAATTCCTAAGGGTTTAAAATTTGTAAAGAATCATGTCTATTATGAATCTCGCATTAAAACTTGTTGAAAAAGTGGGGCCGCCTTCGGGGATTCGAACCTGCGCGCCGGGAAAAGTGCCCGGTACCTCCGACGACTCGTCCTTCCAGGATGCTTCGCGATGTCGTCGGAGTTGGCGATGGCGGATGGAAGCTGCCTCGCGCAATCTCCGGTATGTATCCCCTTCGGGGATTCGTACCTACGACCAAAGTTAATTTGAAAGTGTGGGCCCGGCAGGATTCGAACCTGCGACCAAGCGATTATGAGTCGCCTGCGCTAACCACTGCGCCACGGGCCCTGA
>CAZPCR010000216.1:0-5455 GCA_964585035.1 uncultured Anaerolineaceae bacterium | reverse complement strand
GCGTTGGGCGTTTATCGCAGCAAATGCTGCCGTGCCTGTAACCTCCCAGTAGGACTATGACCAGCCAAATCCGCAATTTCTGCATTATCGCGCACGTGGACCATGGAAAATCCACGCTTGCCGACCGTATGCTTCATATGACGGGTACGGTCTCCGACCGCGATACAACAGAACAGATCCTGGACACGATGGACCTCGAGCGTGAAAAAGGCGTGACGATCAAAGCGTCTGCAGTGCGCATGAACTACACCGCCAAAAATGGGAATGCCTACGAGCTTAATTTGATCGATACACCCGGACACGTTGATTTCGGATACGAGGTGAGCCGCGCCCTCAAAGCGTGTGAGGGGGCTGTTTTAGTGGTGGATGCAGGCCAGGGGATTGAAGCTCAGACCCTCGCCAATCTTTACCAGGCGCTGGATGCAGACTTGACTATTATTCCTGTCATCAACAAGATCGATCTGCCCTCGGCACGCCCCGATGAAGTGTCTGAAGATATTGCTTCCTTGCTGGGTGTAAAGGCGGACGACATCATTCGCATTTCGGCCAAGGAAGGCCTGAACATCGACCAGGTGCTTGAATCCATCGTCCTGCGTGTGCCTCCCCCGAAGGACGATTCGGCGTTGCCGCTGCGTGCCCTCATCTTTGATTCGCATTATGACTCTTATAAAGGGGTGATTGCTTATATCCGCGTCATCGAAGGTTCGATCAGGCCCACGGATACCCTGCACATGTTCGCCACAAAAGCCGACCTGAAACCGGTCGAGATCGGCATTTTTGCACCGGTCATGAAGCCTGTGCAAACCTTGATGGCCGGTGAAGTGGGCTACATTGCAACCGGCTTGAAGACGGTACATGACTGCCGGGTGGGCGATACGATTACGCTGACCTCTTCCCCGGCTTTGGAGCCTCTACCGGGATATCGCTATCCCAAACCGATGGTCTTTGCCGGTATCTATCCCGTCGAAGCTGACGATTATACCGATCTGCGCGAATCGCTCGATAAACTGCAGCTCAACGACGCCTCTTTGACCTTCGGGCCGGAGACTTCGCAGGCGCTTGGGTTTGGCTTTCGCGCCGGCTTCCTGGGTTTATTCCACATGGAGATCGTCCAGGAGCGCCTCGAACGCGAGTATCTGCTTGACGTATTGTTCACCGCCCCGTCCGTTGAATATGAAGTCATGATGATCGATGGGAAGACCAGCCTGGTTGACTCGCCCGCCGAGCTGCCTGATGAAAGCAAGATCGTCGAGATCCGTGAACCCTGGATGAACATCGAGATTATTACGCCCACCGATTTTTACGGCCCGATCATGGAACTGGTTACAAAGCGGCGTGGTATTTACAAGAGTCAGGAATATCCGGCGCCGCATCGCGTACAGCTTAATTTTGAGATCCCGCTCTCGGAAATCATCGTGGATTTCTTCGATGAATTAAAATCGCGCACCAAAGGCTACGCCTCTCTTGATTACCAATTCCTCGAGTACCGCCCCGATGCGCTGCAGAAGCTGGAGATCCTGGTCAATGGCGAGCCGGTGGATGCCCTGGCGGCCATTGTCCACGAGAAAGAGGCGTTCCACAAAGGCCAGCGCCTCATCACGAAATTAAAAGAGATCATCCCGCGCCAGTTGTTCGATGTTGCCATCCAGGCTGCCGCAGGTGGGCGCGTGATCTCACGCGCCAATGTTAAAGCCACCCGCAAGGATGTGCTTGCCAAATGTTATGGCGGCGATATTTCGCGCAAGAAAAAATTGCTCGAGAAACAGAAGCGGGGCAAGAAACGCCTCAAAATGGTTGGAAATGTGGAGATCCCACAGGAGGCCTTCATGGCAGTATTAAAATTGGAAGAAGATTAATGAAGAACATCCTGCTGATTAACCTGTTTTTTTTAAAATTATCTCCTCCCGTTTTCCCTGAAAGCGAACCATGCCCCAATTCCTGAAAAACACGCCGCGCTGGCTCCCCGGTGCGATCATCAGTATTTTGTTAATCGTAGCCATCGCTTATTTTGTAGATTGGTCGAAAGTTCTGGCGGCCCTACGCGCCGCAAACTATTGGATATTAGCCATTGCTGTCGTTATGTCCTTTGCCTGGATGGCGGTACGTGCCATCGTCTGGCGGACGCTTCTGCGCGAGCGTGCACCGTACCTGGTGGTCTTTCATTCATTAAATGAAGGATATCTGCTCAATAACTTTCTGCCTTTCCGTCTGGGTGAATTTGGGCGCGCGTTCCTGTTGAGTCGAAAGACCGATTTGAAATTTACGGAGATCCTGCCGACGATCATTATCGAGCGGGCTACGGATTTAGGTTTTACTGCCGCCATTTTTCTTGCCTCGCTTCCCTTCGTGGTCGGCTCAGCAGGAGCAGATCGGATAGGCATCGTTATTGGCGTGTTGGTGGTTATCGGACTGCTGGTAATGTATTTGCTGGCCCGCAATGATCGATGGGCTTTGGATACGTTCCATAATGCAAGCGCCCGGTTCCCTGCCATTCAACGTTTTGGCGGCAGCCTGCTTGAATCTTTTCTTACCGGCCTGGCTGTCCTGACCGATGGCTGGTTGTTTGTCCGCTTTTTGTTTTGGATGGCTGTTAACTGGGCTATGGCGCTGCTCAGTTATTATTTGGTAATCAGCGCTTTTTTTCCACAGGCGCAAGTGACCTGGGCCATGTTTGGAATGGGTGCGGCCGCGTTCGGTGGGGCAGTTCCATCTTTGCCAGGAGCTGTTGGTACTTTTGAGGGTGCGTTCGGCGGAGCCTTAACGCTTTTATCGGGCGACCGTTCCACGTCCCTGGCTGTTGCATTGACTTCTCACTTTCTCAGCTATCTGACCACCATCGTGCTGGGCGGCTACGCTCTATCGCGCGAAGGTCAGACTCTGACAGGGATTTACCGGCAGTTGGTCAAATTCCGTTCGAAGGGTGAAACGGATGAAACCTCTTTATGACGCCCCAGGTGAGTAATTAAGGAGAAATGATGGCTCGAAATTATCTGATCACAGGCGGAGCCGGATTCATCGGATCGAATTATGTCCATCGTCTGGTGGAACGCGGCGAAAAGGTGACAATATACGATAACCTCAGCCGGGCCGGCGCAAAAGTGAACCTTGCGTGGCTCGAGAAAACGTTCGGGAAGGACGGTTTCGAGATCGTTGTTGGCGATGTGACCGATGCGCCTCTATTGGAGTCCACTGCGCGTAATGCCGATGTGATCGTCCATCTAGCCGGTCAGGTCGCTGTCACAACCTCAGTCACGGATCCGAGACATGATTTCGAATCGAATGCGCTGGGTACCTTCAATGCCCTGGAGGCTGCGCGTCTTTCGGGACATAAACCGCTTTTCATCTACGCTTCCACCAATAAAGTATATGGCGGGATGGAAGACGTCAGAATTGTAGAAGATGCCACACGTTGGCGTTATGCGGACCTGGCGCTGGGCTGCCCGGAGACACAACCGCTGGATTTCCACTCGCCGTATGGCTGCTCGAAGGGCACCGGCGATCAATATGTGCGTGACTATGCGCGTATTTATGGTTTATCCACGGTCGTTATGCGCCAGTCATGTATTTATGGGCCGCGCCAGTTTGGGATCGAGGATCAGGGTTGGCTGGCCTGGATGATCATCGCGGCGGTGACGGGACGTCCGATCACCATTTATGGCGACGGCAAACAGGTGCGTGACGTTTTAAATGTGGATGATCTGTTGAATGCTTACGATGCTGCCATTTCTAAAATGGATGCAGCCAGGGGGCAGGTCTATAATTTGGGCGGTGGTACGCAAAACGTGCTTGCTGTATGGTCCGAGTTTGGTCCGCTGCTGGAGAAGTTGTTGGGCCGGAAAATACCCGTTGCCCGGGCCGATTGGCGCCCCGGCGACCAACGTGTTTTCTACGCCGACTTTAGTAAGGCGAAGCGGGAATTAGGCTGGGAACCCCAGATTGGTTTGGAAGAGGGTATCGAGAAGTTATTTAATTGGGTGCAGGATAACAAGAGCCTGTTTTAGAAAGCAAAACGGGTACTTCAAGCAAGATCTATCTCTAGTAACGACTTCTCGGTGTGAAGACGGTTTGATTAAATTAAGAAGAGCAGTTGTCAACTGCTGTTCTTTGAATCTCGGATAGTTCTAAAAAACTTTTACGAAATTACCGTGAATTGTGATGGGTCGGCAACGTTGTACTTGACCTTGATCGTGTCGCCTTTGCGCGGAATGGCGATCTTGGAAACCATGGTCTCACCGACGGTTTGGAAGGCCGGCATGCCCATGGCCGGTGTGACTTTCAATGTCAGTTTGACCACCGGATTGAAATTGATCAGTTTGCCTGTATCTTCAATGGAGATGACCTCGGCGCTGCCGTCGATTCCGCTCTGGGCCAGCCATTGACCATTCTTTTGCATATCGAGTGCGGCCTGGCCTTTATCCATGGCGTTGTTCATCTTATCTACAAAACCCTTACCCATAAACGCCTTGGTTAGGCCTCCGGTCAAGCCGCTATTTAGGGTCTTCTTGCCATGGTCCAAAGCCTTTTGTGGGTCTTCGTAAATCTCATCGTCCTTTTTTCCAAAATTAAACATGATATTTTCCTTTCTCTCTAAGATTTGCTTGTCGACTGGATTGATAATAATCTGTTATGGCCCTGGTTTCAACCTTACCGAAGTACCATATGGCTAAAACGAAAGTACTACCCGGGACGCACGAAAAGTGTAATGCGAAGCTGTATCATTACGGCAAATACCAACAAAAAACCGCCGAATTTTCGGCGGTCTTTTGTTCAATTCTTATTACTACATCATGGTGGAAAAATACTTTTCCCAGAAGTACTTGACGAGCAGGGTCAGGCCCACCGGTGTGAGAAAGGCAAATACGCCTCCAAAAAAGCCCGATATGTAGGGACCTGCGACCGGTACACTGTCCAGCGCCTTCCATACGGCACCCAAGAGCAGGAAGCGGATGGCGAAGTTGACGATGTCTCCTGCGTTCAGGAAGAATATCCCTGAAAGGATACCGACCACGATCAGGACCCATCCAACAATATCGTTCTTGAATCCGATCGCTCCGATCACTCCTGCAACCACCAGGCCTATCACATATACCCATTTCCAGATTTCATTTGAATCGGCCATCGGTTGGACTTGCGGTTTTCCTGAAGATTTCCTTGTTGCCATTGCATTTTCTCCTCTCGATAAATTGGATTTATTCCATCTTAATAAACACCTTTCCTCGGCTAGCGTTGCATGAAAATTGCGCCCAAAACCGGCTATTTTAATACCTGTGATGAGTCGCTCAAAGGGAAAATCGCTCGTATTTTAAGGACGGCGCTTTTCACTTTTACACATTCCCTTGTTATTCGCGACCTTGTGCAGAGGTTTTTGTGAGAAGCAGTATAATCTTCACCGCCCCATGAAAATTCTCACCGTTCTGACCTATTATCGCCCGCATACTTCGGGTCTTACGATTTA
>CAZPCR010000215.1:0-5474 GCA_964585035.1 uncultured Anaerolineaceae bacterium | reverse complement strand
ATGAGCAGCTGACCGGTAATGAAGAAGTGCACTTCGAAGAAGAGGAAGTGGCGAGGGCGGGTAAGGATTAATACCCTGCACAGAAGCCGTTGTTGAAACCATCGAAAAAAATGATATGTGCACTTCATTTGAAGTGCACATATCATTTTTTTGTACCCTTATGTAAGTAATGTCGTCAGTAGATACGATTATTCCACGGTTGTCTGCCACTTACTGTAAATATCCTGAACGGGGAATTTTAGTTGACCGGCCGGGTCACCCCAATAGCCGGGGTTCCAGATATCCGCACCGAAAGGATGGCAGACCGGCTCACGAAATACTTCCGGAACAGTATCAGGTAATAAACAAGCCGGGGGCTGGCTGGCGGCGTTGCCCGGCGGCAAGGCCGGAACCGAACCTGTCCGCGCGTTTTCAAGGCCAGGAGAAGGGAAGCAGGGAACCGTCCAGTAACCATCCCCATCGGGTAGACGGCAGGTAGATTGATCGGGATATTTGACCGCATCATATCCGCGCGCGTCGACTACAACACCCCTGGAATTGATCAAACGAACCGTGCCGCCGCTGTCATAAAGTGGAATTTTCGTGACCGAACCATAATAAACGGCGCGCTCGCCGGAACTAAGCGTCCTACCTGGGAGACTATAAAAATGCGAGCCTCCATTAGATACATTGTCCAATTTCCAGCCACTCAAATTAACGTTAATCGGTCCAAGATTCTCGATCTCGATGAATTCATCATAATCATTGACCGCGCTGTCATTGTTCCAGTCGAAGCCGGGGCGCGGAAGAAACTCGTTGATTACAACATGTGCAAAGGGTGTAGGCGGCCTAGGAGTCGGTTTTTTCGTGGGGGCCGGTGTGGGAGAAGGTGTTTGCGCTTTCCCCCAGGCCCAGTTTTGATTTTTTGGCGTACCGTAAACAAGGTTATTGGCACAGTCTCGAACGGTGCCGGTTGTTGCAGCATAGGTTATCCACGCGTCGGAAGAATCCGGAACGACGCCGCGGCGCTCCATACTTGCATGCTTGGTGGTCGAACCGGCAGGCCATTTCGAGCTGTATAAATTAGCAGTATCCATCGTGAAATTATTGGGGTCTTTTAAGTAAAGGGTCTGTCCATAGGTATACAAACCACCGGTAAATATCTGGTCGTAGGTTACATCCGCCGGATTGAAAACGACACAAGGACCGGGGATGGGCGTAGTCGTTGCCTGCGTATTGGATCCATGCACCAACAAGTAATAGCCTCTGGCTGGAATGACCCCATTCAAATTAATACTTGGGTAGCCGTACTGACCTGCAAGAATCCACCCATTTAAGTTTATAGGATATGTTTGATTGTTATAAAGCTCGATCCACTGGGCAGTTGAATCAGCAGAAGTACCGGCCCAATCAATTTCATTAATTATCACAGAGGGGTTGTAAAAGGCAGAAGTAGCTGATGGCGCAGCAGTGTCCGCCGGAGAAATCGTATTTGTGGGGGTAAGAGTAATTGTCGGAGTAGGAGAAATTGTGGGAGTCGCCGAAGGAGTAAGCGTTGAAAGCGGCGCGCCACAAAGACGCAATGGACTGGATAAATTCTGAGGATCACTTGGGGAAATTAAAGAAAAGTCGTGTGGATTGTTATCCGTATCAACACAACTATCAGATAATCCGCCATCCTTCCGTTCATAACTTTGATCTGCATCAGTCGACAAGGGGGATAATATTTCCGAGGGGTCAACTATCTCCGGTTCGTGAAAAGCAGAATCAATCGACATCCCCACTTGATCGATGGGTACTGCATTATTTGGATCTATTAATGCGATCCCCCCATCATCCGCGATGCTCTGTATAAAAGTGGCATCTGCCGGAACCAGCCCACTGTAACGCGGCCCAACGGCCAGGAAATGTTGACCAGACTGTAAGGTAAAGTTCGAACTGAAAGTTACCAGAGGCAACAGGTCGATAGACCCCAAACCAGTTGCGGCTTCGACCTTCCAACCGCTCATATTTATTGGTAAAGCGGTGCGGTTGTACAATTCAACAAAATCGTCAGTGGCGCCATTGGGCCCGCGAGTCCTAAACTCACTTATGACCACGTCGCCCGGGGAGGCAGCATGTGCGGGGATCACAGTCGCTGTGAGCGCACCTGCGAACAACCCACCCAGGAGAAAAAAAACAAGAAAATAACGAGCCATTGCCCCGAAATGAGCCATTAAATCAATTGTAGCAGAATATAACTCCGGCGCTAATTTAAGATTCCTTTAGGCGGCTCATAATCTGGAAAAACCGGATCGAGATAAGGAAGATAACAGCATAGGATACAAGCAGTTTCTATTGAATCCGGTCTGACTATTCTACCGAATTGCTTATCTAGCGTTTTTCCATTTTTCAACGTTACCCCAGACGCATTCCAATATTTGGCTTCCGCCTGATCCAATTGATCAAAAATGCTTTGTTCCGGCCTCAAAGACCAGGAACTATCGCAACAAAATCAATTCTTTCCGAGATCCTGCATAAGGGACAATTGAATCACAGAGGTCCTTGTATGCCCGGGTTGGATCAATGTTTCCGCTTTGCCAAAATCGGAGGGGTCAAACTCAACCGGCTCAAAACAAAAATAATGTTTGTCAAAATTCCGTCCGTCCATGTGGGGCATCGACCAGTAAACTGCCCTGGTATAGCCCGACTGTTTCAATAAAATAGCGGCATGACCTGGAATTACAATCCGGTTTTCAGGTGCGATGTCAGCAACCCCCTCCGACTTCACAAGGTCGGCTATGGATTTTTCATTTATGGCCGCCTTGTCCCATCCCGTCTGTCCTGCAGCCCAATAAAAATGTTCCCCGGATACAACCGGCGCACTCACAGCACCTTCGTTCTTGTGAGTCGTTACAATTCGACAAACGCCTTCGTGCAGTGAAAATTCCTGGCTGAAAGTAACTCCGGAGGGGTAGCCATCCGCCATGATCGGGGCGGATAAAACAAACCTCCCCGCGCGTGGTTCAGAGGCATGATCGACCTCATTTAATAATGTATTTCTTATGGACCCGTGTTTCGGGAACCCCAGGTCCATTCCAAAAGCCCCGAAATTAGGCGAGCACGGATGTGTTACGGCCTGTTTATGATCAAACCGGAGTCCATCAGGAGTGTTCAATATTTGAACACCTGCAAGACTCAAACCAACAATTTTTGCACCCAACTTTTCCACAATTAGATAATCCCGGCCGGATGAAATCTCCAGCAATTCAGGTTTACCATCCGATAGAGGATTGTTATCCATGAAATTTGTTCCCTTCCTGAAAGCATTATACATCAAGGGAAAAAACCGCTATTTACCCCCGTGTTTATCAGGATACAGCGATCGAGATCGCTCATCCCTTTTAGCCAGTTATAGAATCAGCTTCACATCGGGTCGGCGCGTAAATCGCCCCCATTAAATTGGCAGTGCAGGGGATGCAAAAAAGTATTTAGCGGGGTGCGACGTTCAGCTTGATAGCGGTGCGGACTTTGTCCTCGATCTCCACGTCCACAAATTCGGGGACGCACACCACTTCCAGGCCGTCATCCTTGAGATAACCGGTAGCGAGAACCAGAGCCTTGACAGCCTGGTTCACTGCACCGGCACCGATGGCCTGGACTTCCGCATGTTTTTGTTCGCGGATGACTCCTGCAATCGCCCCAGCGACAGCAGAGGTGCGGGAGTTAGCAGAAACTTTGATTATGTCCATGAGTGCCTCCCACGCATGGTAAAGAGGGGCTTGTTCATACAAGATTGTACAGCATTCTAGAGGCGGATTCAAGCCGTACCGCGGTGGGAATTGTGCGGGGTGGCACACAAAAAGAATGTATTTTCATCAGTAGTCCAATAAAAGCAATACATGGAGAAAAGCGGAAAAGATTGAACCACCATCACAAAGTGAGAACGTAAGAAATCTTTCACCGCAGAGAACACAGAGAAGAAGGAAAAAAATCCATTGCAAAAGGCCTGATTGCATAAAAAAATTAACGATTTGGTATACTAGCCGCATCAACCAAAGGAGTATTAGATGTCAACCCCTCCCCGCTGGGATATGAGCAATATTTATCCGTCGCTTGAATCCAAAGAGTTCGAGGCGGCGGTGAAAGATTATAAAAGACAGGCCGCCAGCTTTAAAAACTTCTTCGATAAAAAGTTAAGCAAGGCCGGGCCAAAAACCAAGGCCAAGGACCTGGCTCCCCTGGTGGCCCAGGCGATCACGCGCCTCAACAAGATCCAAACACTTTCAGGTACCATCGGGCCGTTCATCTACGCATACGTCACGACCGACTCGCGCAACCAAGCCGCCATGAAGGTACTCTCTGAATTCGAGCAGGCTAACCTGCCTATGGACAAAGCGTTCACGCGGTTCCGAAGCTGGCTTGGGCGCATCGAACCGAAGCTCGATAAAGTGATAACGAAGAACAAGGTCGCCACAGCGCACGCCTTCTTCTTGAAGGAATCGGCAGAGCAAAGCAAGTATCAGATGAGCGACGAACAGGAGGGGCTGGCATCGGAACTCAGCTTGAGTGGCGGCAACGCGTTCGAAAAACTACAAGGGACGGTAACGTCGCAGCTCGCAGTGGACTTCGAGCTGGATGGCAAAACACAGAAAATGCCGATGCCGGCGCTAATCAACTTGCGCTCGCACCCGGACGAAAGCACACGTCACCGAGCGTACGACGCGGAGAACATCGCCTGGGAGGCGGTCAAGGAAACACTAGCGGCCTGCATGAACGGGGTAAAAGGACAGGCAGTCACATTGAACAAACGGCGCGGGCGAAAGGATGCGGTCCTACCGGCATTGGACTCGGCGCGCATCGACCGCAAAACACTGGATGCCATGCTGGGCGCGATCGAGGCGTCGTTCCCGATGTTCCGCAAGTATTTCAACGCCAAGGCAAAGAAGCTGGGGAAGGAAAAGCTGGCGTGGTGGGATATATTCGCACCACTGGGCAAGACCGATATAGCCTATTCGTTCGAAGAGGCGCGCGATTTCGTTTTGGAGAACTTCGGAAAATTCTCGCCCGAGCTGCGCGGTTTCGCACAACGGGCGTTCGATAACAACTGGATCGACGCGGAACAGCGAGACGGAAAACGCGGCGGCGCGTTCTGCATGGGAATCGCCCGCGTGAAGGAAAGCCGCGTGCTGTGCAACTTCGACGGGTCGTTCGACCAGGTGAGCACGATCGCGCATGAACTAGGGCACGGTTTCCATAACAACTGCGCCTACCTGGCAGGCAAGACGGAACTACAGCAATTCACGCCGATGACATTGGCCGAGACGGCCTCGACGATGTGTGAGACGATCGTGACGCAGGCCGTGCTGGCAAGTACAAAGGACCCGCAGGAAGAACTGGCCGTGCTCGAAGCTCAGATACAGGGCGCGGCGCAAACCTGCGTGGACATCTATTCGCGCTATGTGTTCGAGAAGGAAGTGTTCGTGCGCCGCGAGCAGGCAGAGCTATCGGCGGAT
>CAZPCR010000214.1:0-5485 GCA_964585035.1 uncultured Anaerolineaceae bacterium | reverse complement strand
AGAGTGCAAACGCTGGCGATTGTACCAACCTTCGATATATTCAAAGATCGCCGTGCGTGCCAGAGCGCGTGTTGGGAAGGGCTGGCAGGCACATTCAGTTTTGAGTGTTTTAAAAAAGCTCTCCATCGCCGCATTGTCAAAGCAATTTCCGACCCGGCTCATACTGACCTGGCACTGATACCGGGCCAAGGCTTGCTGATAGGCTTCACTGGTGTATTGGCGGCCTTGATCGGAATGGTGCAGCAAACCCTCGGTGGGGTGGCGCCGCCGCATGCCCATCTTCAAGGCTGCTTCCACGAGCGCGGTCTCCATGTGATCGTCCATGGCCCAGCCCACGACCTGTCGGGAAAACAAATCCATTACTGCAGCCAGGTACAGCCAGCCTTCGGCGGTGTCGACGTACGTGATATCCGTGACCCATTTTTGATCCGCTGTAGTAGCGGAAAAATCCTGGTTCAATAAGTTCGGAGCGGGGATGGCTTTAGGGTTGCGCTGGGTGGTCCGGGGGAAGCGTTTGTGGGTTTTGCGGGCCACGATTCCATGCGCCTGCATCAAGCGGGCGATCCGGTTTCTGCCGCAGACCACTCCCTTGCGCTGCAAAGCCGCATGAATTCGGGGACTGCCATAGGTTTCCCGGCTCCGGCGATATTCCTGATCGATCTGAACCACTAGCGTCTGATTGGCTTGTCGACGCCTACACGTCGGGCGAGAACGCCAGGCATAATAACCACTGCGACTTACTCCCAACACTCGACACATCCGCATGATCCCAAATTCGCCTTCGTGCTCCACCATGAATTTGTAGATCATGGACTTCTCCGTGAGAAAATATTGACGGCTTTTTTTACGCCGCAGGCGTGTCGCGTTCCTCCGCCACCTCAGCCAGCTCTCGCTGCAAACGCTTGATCTCGGCTTTGGCGGCTTCCAGATCGCTCGGTTCCAGGTGTACTTCTTGCAGGCCCTTTTCCACTGCCTGATAGCGAGCTCGCCATTTCACCAGCATGCCCGGCGTGATCCCCAACTCGCGCTCAATCTGTCCCGCACTTTTCTCACCCTTCTGCAAGAGCACTAATGCTTCCAACTTGAAGGCCTCTGGATAACTTCGATATTTTCTCTCGTTCATCTTCCTTCTCCTGTTTTAGTTTACTGCTTTCAGGACATTTTTGCTGTCCACTAAAACGGGGGAAGTCCACAGTATAACTTTTTTAGCGTTGCCTTCTAATATCCTAAAGCCTTTCTTCCCCTAGCATACATCTGTTGCATTATCTCTTCCTCCCCCAAATCCGACCATCAAAACAAACCTCTCACCCATCCCATTGTTGCGGATTTGGGGGATCGCGAAGCAGGGCGAAGCCGGTAGGGGTTGGATCCTCCATGACCCATCACAAAATTATTCCAATACAAAATCGTTCAAAAATCATATTCATCAGGTGGTCTTGCCTCCTCAGCGAACCATATTGAGTCTCTTTGGTCACAATTTCCGAACTTTGCATCAAGTTTCGGAAATCTCGAGTTCCTTACGTCTTCATCCCAATGCTCCCCTTTCAATAATGGTTGCTCGCGATATTTAATATGTATCTCTGATCCTGTCATATGCCCATATGCTTTTGTGAATACGTAAAGTATAAAGCCGTCATCTGCCCTTTCATTGACTTCTATCAGATCCACAAGGCTTTCTGGATCGATAAGAGCCTTCTCGTAAACTTCTTTACCCTGTGCAATCAGCCATGCCCGAAAATCCTCAAAACCATCATCGCTACATCCACAATTTATTATCGAAGCCGCATCCCACAAGGCTGCATCGTATGCGCTGTCCATTAGGTTATCCATAACCAATTCATAAGCAAGAATCTCCTCTACTGACAGTGAGATCAACTCCTCAATCATAAATTTAGCCTGCCTCCTGATGTCACCACCACTTGCTTCCCGTGTTCGATCAATCAAATCCCAAAAGGTTGCTACGTCCATTATCCAATTTTCCTATACGATGACAAGCCTTTCATTCAAAGCCAGGGTTTGTTAGCTATACCACTCCTACATAGTCCTTATTCAATAAGAAAGAAATCTTCGGGCTTCCCTTATATCTTCCTCATTCGGTTGCATAAGCAAGTCGTTTTCGATCAATAATTCTTTGATCTTATCGAACTTGACACCAGATTGATGATTAGAGAATGGCTGCATAAAAAACAAGTCATCTCCATTAATTGTTGTTATCTGATCCCTCCCCACAAGATTTTCTACAGACTGTTTAAAAGCATTCTGGTCCGCGAGACGTAGCAGGTGATTACATCCTAATAGGTTACCCCAATATAATCCTCTAAGCCTGATCTTGCGCTCACCCTCTCTACGATTCCACATTGCGAGATTTGCGGCTTCATCCTCGTTCAGGCCAGGGGCAAAAATATCACGAAAATAAGTTTGAGGCATATCTGGCTTCATAATTGCTACGAGCGCATAATCGAGACGTCCTAGATTGTTTAGCGAAGAGACCAAATTACTGACAAAAGTAAAAAGGGCTTCAGGACCCAGGCTTTCAATCCGCTTAATGGGAAAATGAATGTAAGCGTACTTGTATCCTGCGTTTGGATTAATTTCCAACACCTCCGCATGAATATTGTCAGGTGAATTTTCATTTTTCTCATCCTCGAGTGACCAGACTGCCAATTCGAATATATGTTTATCCTTTAACTTTTTTTGCAACAGATTTATGCTCTCAGGGTTGATATTGGTCTCATTGGAAATACCGACATCGTCATCATAATCTTCGATCAGGGCATCCTCATTGGAAACGCCTTTACCGTCGTCAAAATCTTCGATCAGGGCATAGTCCATATGGGTAAATGGAACTCCAAGTTGCGTACTTATTTCCTTTAAAATCCCTAAATACTCAAGGACTTTCGTTTGCAAATGAAATTGTTCCGAATAAGCAAGAAGACAGAAATCCATCTCAGTTCTCTAATCCGTTAATTGTAAGGATTATATATACGGGAAAACCCATATGGTTTGTGGTTTGATCCGATTTCGTTTTTTCCTTACCTCAAATTCAATAATTACTTGAATATCAGCCTCAAACTCCTTAAATCAGCCGCCAACTTTTTAAATTTAACAACAAACTCCAAAAACGCTTTTAGGTAAGGATTCTTGGTTTCCAACAAGTAAGATAATTTGGCATCGATGAGAGAGTCGTAATTATCTTTTTTCCAAAGGACATATGCCGCCACGAGAGCTTTTTCGGCTCGCAGGTCAGAAAGCACGCAAAAAGTTTTTCCTTTTGGTCCATCATCTAGGAGAACATCAAGGATCTTCTCCGAGACTGCATATTCCGTGAGGAACGGCCAACCGATTTTCCAGAAGGCAGATAATATTTCGTTGCCAATCGATGGGACATCGGACATGTGGGCAACGGGCCACATCATAGTTTCTTTTGACGACAACTTTCCCAATTCCGCACCTATCGTTGCACGGCGACTATTTGGCTTCACGTCCACTAATGAACTATATAGATTTTCAATCTCGTCATGGCGGATCTCGACATTTAGAACTACATTAATCTCGTCTTGACCTCTATGAAAAGCAACAGACAATATTTGCCTGCCAATCGGAATTTTTCGATAAAATATTCTGTCAGACCGTCTGAAACCATTCGGTGCAAGGCTTATTTTTAGAAAATCCAAGATTGCACGCTTAAGCTCTGCATTTCTACTCAAATTGACCTCAAGGAAGTTTTACTGATGATGGAGCAGCGCAAAAGCTATGATCTTTCCGCTTATAAATAATACGAATAAACTAAATGCCATGGTAAGTATGCCTTTAGAGTTTATGAATCGACAACTTTTATGGGATAAAATTCGATTCCGACTTTTGCCTCTTCGCGCTCCAGTTCTTTATAGAGCAATGCAGAAACATATATACTTGGCCTAATCCTTTCCTTGACTCTAAGACGAAAAATAGGAATGCCTTCTACTATTCCTGCTTTTAATGCGGGGGTAATAATGTCCAAATTGGCATATGGATCTTCATAAGGGATTTGTTTGCCGCCCCAGTTTGTATGCTCCCAATCCAATGCGTCCAGAGTCCTGGTTACATTCATAATTGAGTATCCCTGAAACCTGGTACCCGTTTCTTCTTGAATAACCTGGATCGGCAAGAACTCTACTCCCTCCACTTTTAAAGAGCTTAGGACCTTTTTAAAGTCTCCAGAGACGGCTTGATAGTATGCACCGCAAATAAAATAATCCACTGGCTCCGAACCGCTCACATACAATGTGAAATTAGTAGGCCATTGCGCCCGAATTGAATTTCCGGTTGACATTAATCTTGTGTCGAATCCGTGATCATCCCACCGTTGACAAGAGATAAACGACGGGTGATCTTCTAGAAAATTGTCAGCAAAAACTAACCAATATACTTTTGACTCGGCCGATTTCTTTTTCACAAGTGATTATTCCAATACCCTGACCGTTCTCTAACACGCTAAAAACAGGCACCTCTCCCATTTGCGATCGCGAAGCAGCTGGGGGTTAGGTCCTCCGCCTTTCGAATCTTTAGTCTGTCATTCGATTAATCGAATTCACTAATCTCATTTCTTTGGAATAAAACAGATTCTCCGAAATAGAGTGACAGTTATTAATATAGATTTTTATCATTTCTTTAAATAGCTAGAAACTAAATCGTGCAGGTCAAAATTGTTTTTTGGATGATTTAGGCGGATCGCTCCTTGATATTCATTCTCCGACATTAACGAATCGTTTTGATAAGTTTGAATATAGAAGGCGAAATCAGATACTTGATCGCTAATCGGATATCCCATTGTTTGATTATCAATTAATACCAGCACTCCAAATAAAACAGAAAAGGCTGTTTTGTCAACCATATCTTGAACAATGGCCTTTTCTTGGTTATTTAATCCTATGAACCAATTATGTAATTCTAATTCAGATTTATTTGAATTACTTTGCCCAGGACCATCAAATAGAATTTTATTAATATATTCAATTGGGGCAAAATACGCACGATTGGCCAATCGTCTCATAAATATATCTATAGCATCATTCTGATCCATAATAGATCCTCTCTTAATATGCGGTTGGATAAGTGATTTTATTTTGCTTGATCAAATCCCATAAAGAGGAATTTGGCGCACCCGTAGTATTTCTAAGATCCCAAATAGTCTTAGCCAGTAAATCTCTCGCAGTACCAGTGTACTGACCAGTCAAGTTAGTATTATTCATTGACATATGTTCTCCGTTAGGTAAGGTTATAGCAGGAGCGCGATTCGGGTTGTAATTTGGAAGAATCTGAGAGGCTGGTTGCTTTTGCGGTCCATGATGAATATCCAAATTATCACCGATTTCTGAATTACTATTTAATTCGTCACTTAAATCCACTTGATATGGCTTGCATGCATTATGTACCAACCATTGCCCATCACCCACAAAGTAGGTATGTGCAGCATCAACCGTGAGATTATACATCTCACGCGGCG
>CAZPCR010000213.1:0-5494 GCA_964585035.1 uncultured Anaerolineaceae bacterium | reverse complement strand
CGTATGTAATCGTCGGCTGGACGCCCACCGATGACCTGGAGGAATTGATCCATCGGCTCAAATTAGCCTCCAAAGAGATGCTGATCGAGACTATTCCCACCCATCGTCATGGAGAGAACCAGAATGTACCCGTAGCTCTCCAGAATTCGAAGTTTCTGCGTCCCTTCCAAATGCTTGTCACAACATATGCTCGGCCTAAATACGGCGAGCTCGACCCCACCTGGTTTATTGCGCTGACTTTCCCCCTCCTTTTTGGAGCCATGTTTGGGGATGTGGGACATGGAATATTGCTGGCATTGTTTGGTGTCCTGATCTCCAGCCGGAAAGTCAAAAGGCTTGACTTCTTGGCTAGTCTTGGTGGCCTGATAACAATTTGCGGCGTGGCCGCAACATTGTTTGGATTCCTTTACGGTAGTTTTTTTGGATTCGAAAATGTGATAACGGCTCTATGGTTAGTGCCGGGCAATCAACCTCTAACGATCCTAGCTGCTTCTGTTGGCGCCGGAGTCGTATTGTTGACAATTGGATACCTCATCGGCATATTTAATGCCCTTCTTTCCCGTAATTGGGGGCGGCTTTTTTTCGACCATAATGGTGTGGCGGGTTTTGTACTCTACTGGTCCCTTTTAGGTTTGTTGGGTTCCCTCCTTTTAAAATTCCCCATACCCTGGATTGTTTTTGCCATCCTAGCCATAATCGCTGGTCTGGCAATCATGTTCTCGGAAATATTAAAACATCTTATTGAGGGCCAAAGGCCTTTGATCGAAGGCGGATGGGGAACATATGCGATACAAGCCCCTATGGAACTTTATGAGGCGGGACTAAGCATACTTAGCAATAATCTCTCTTACGTCCGTATAGGGGCATTTGCGATTGCACATGGTGTTTTAAGTTCGGTATTCTTTATTCTCGCCAATATGGCCAGCCCGGCCCACGGAGTCCTTTATTGGATCGTATTTCTCATCGGCACGATTTTCATCGTTGGCTTCGAAGGGTTGATAGTAGGGATCCAGACGATGCGTTTGGAATATTATGAGTTCTTCAGCAAATTCTTTACAGGAGGCGGTATGCGTTATGAGCCGCTTACCCTGTCCTCTTCGAATGAGGAATAATAATCGGATATTCCATCGTCAAATCCAAATAGTTTTGTCGGAAGTAAAACCATAATACAACTCAAGGAGAGAGAAAAATGATTTTGATTGCAGCAATATTTGTTGGCTTATTGCCCATCATACCGGCCGTGATCTATTTTTACCAACAGAAACAAAATAATCGGCCAGAGGCAACCCGCAGCCTGGTTTACGGCCTCAATGGATTCAACGTAATTCTGGGACTGATGGCAACCGGTTTCGGTGTATTCTGGTTATTCTCCCCGTCAGCGGCGATGGCCGCCGGTCTACAGGCATCCGCGTCTGCTGACCCGTATGCCACATTGGCTGCGGCCATCTCAACAGGCCTGGCGTGCGTGGGCGCAGGCATTGCTGTGGCTGGTTCCGGCGCGGCCGCCGTGGGCGCTACGGCCGAGAAACCGGAATCTTTCGGTCGGGCCCTCATATTCGTGGGCTTGTCTGAAGGCATTGCGATTTATGGTCTGCTCATATCAATCGTTGTCCTGAACCGGTAGGAAATCGATGAAAGTTCTGGTAATAGGCCATCCGGAGGCGGTGTTGGGATTTTCACTGGCCGGTGTTGCGGGCCAGGCAGTCACAACCGCAGAAGAGGCCAATCAAGCACTTGATCATGCCCTGGGAGTAAAGGATATCGGTATCATCCTCGTCACCCAGGATATTGCCAGGTTGATCCAAGCCAGGATGGATCAACTTAAATTGCATAGCACTGTTCCGCTAGTGGTAGAGATCCTCTCTCCGGAGGGTGTCCAGCAGGGTGAACCGACCTTAAGCGAAATAGTGCTTCGTGCGATAGGAATCAAATTGTGACGTATCTCTTCTCGTCTGATGACGGATTAGATCAAAGAGACTGGGAGTCAGTTTATGAATTCAGATGAAAATGTTGAGGCTCTCTCGCGCGCTATTTTGGGTGACGTACAAGCCGAGTCTGACCAGGTTAATACGGAAGCCCAATCAAATGTAGACGGCATCAAGCAGCGAGCGCAAGTAAAAGCCGAAGCCGAGCGCAAGGCGATCCTCGAACAAGCTTCCCAGGAAGCCGAGCGCATCCGCAGCCAGGCAATTTCCACCGCCCAATTAAAGGCGCGAGCACTGGAGTTGGAAAATCGTGAAAAATTACTGGACAAAGTCTTTAATACTGTCAAGGAACAACTACCGGGCATTCACAAGAGGAATGACTATTCTGAGATCGTCCTCCAATTGGTCAGTGAGGCGGTTAATCAACTGAAGGCCACGAAAGCGGATATTCACGTGGATAACTCCACGCAAAAGATATTAACGAGCCCAGTAATGGAAAAAATTTCCAAAGAATTGAAAGCTGAACTATCTATCGGGAGTCCTTTGGATCAAGGGATCGGAGTGATGGTGGATGCGTCCAATGGTCATTTACATTATGACAATACTTTGGAAACCCGTTTGACCAGATTACAAAATGGACTTCGCTCCACGGTATACCGTTTATTAATAGGAGAGTCAGTATGAGTGAGCGCGTTGGAACGGTTACCTGGATCAATGGCCCAGTGATTCGGGCGCGCGGATCGCGCCAGGTCAGTATGTTGGAATTGGTCGAAGTGGGGGACGAACACCTGGTAGGTGAGGTGATTGGCCTGGAGGGCGATGAAATAACCGCCCAAGTATATGAGGAGACTTCCGGTATGCAACCAGGCGCCCCTGTATTTGGAACCGGTCTGCCTCTTTCGGTTGAATTAGGTCCGGGCCTGTTGACAAGTATTTTCGACGGCGTGCAGCGTCCATTGCCGGTAATCGAGATGCGCACCGGGTCATTTATCGGACGCGGTATGCGCTTGACGCCTTTATATCGTAAGGCTCGTTGGAAATTCACACCAAAACTAAAAGTTGGAGATGCAGTCAGCGGCGGCATGATCTTCGGTACCGTGCCGGAAACCGAATCCCTCGAACACCGCGTGATGGTACCCCCAGACGTATCCGGCTCCTTAACCTGGCTGGCGGCCGCGGGAGAATATACGATTGAAGAACCCATTGCCCGAGTTCGCACGGATCATGGAGAACGAGAGTTGACCATGCTGCAGCACTGGTCTGTTCGCCAGCCGCGGCCGTACAAATCCCGTCGAGGACAAAGCATACCTTTGATCACGGGCCAACGGGTGCTTGATACTTTTTTCCCGGTAGCCAAAGGCGGCGCGGCCGGTATACCGGGGCCATTTGGGTCTGGGAAGACCGTTACGCAACACAGCATTGCCAAGTGGGCCGATGCACAAGTCATTGTATACATTGGGTGCGGCGAACGCGGGAATGAAATGACCGAAGTGCTACAGGAATTTCCTCATCTTGTCGATCCGCGCACCGGCCATCCCTTGATGGAGCGGACGGTACTTATCGCAAATACTTCCAATATGCCCGTGGCTGCGCGCGAGGCCAGCATATATACAGGAATTACGATTGCTGAATACTACAGAGATATGGGGTACGATGTTGCTCTCATGGCTGACTCGACTTCTCGTTGGGCAGAAGCCCTGCGAGAAGTCTCCGGCCGACTCGAAGAAATGCCGGCTGAAGAGGGATACCCGGCTTATCTTGCGGGTCGATTAGCTGAATTCTATGAAAGAGCCGGTAATGTCGAAACTCTGGACGGTAAAAGCGGATCGGTCACAATCGTTGGAGCAGTTTCCCCTCCAGGTGGCGATTTCTCCGAGCCGGTGACACAGCACACCAAAAGATATATCCGGTGTTTTTGGGCACTGGACAAATCATTGGCGTCTGCCCGTCATTTTCCATCCATCAACTGGCTGGATAGCTACAGCGAATATTTGGAAGATGTGGCCGGGTGGTGGCGAAATGAGGTCGGTGTTGACTGGTACAAAATGAGAAACCAGGCGATGGAATTGTTGAGCGAAGAGGATCGCTTATCCCAGATCGTTAAATTGGTCGGCCCAGATGCTCTTCCCGATGAACAACGGTTAATACTGGAAACAGCACGATTGCTTCGCGAAGGTTTCCTGCAGCAGAATGCCATGGACACCGTCGACGCATATTCAACCGTTCAAAAACAAATCCGCATGTTAGGCCTGATCCTGCATTTCCACGAACGCGCCTTGCAGATTGTCAGACATGGCGCACCCATTTCGGTCATCCATAACCTGTCGGTGGTGGATACATTGATCCGAATGAAGACGCTCGTGCCGAATGAAGAGTTGGTCAAGCTAGATGAGATCCAAAAGACCGTTGACGACCAGATGAGTCAATTAGATACGGAGTATAGATGAGTGAGACAACTTTACGAGGCGGGCAGGAAGTAGTCGGTGTAAGCCGTATCGAGGGTCCGCTTATGTTTGTGGAAGGGGCTGTAAACGTCGGTTACGATGAAGTGGTGGAAATCCTCGATGGACATGGGCGCCTAAGACGCGGTCGTATCCTGGAAGTTGGCGAGGGAATGGCTGTTGTACAAGTTTTTGCCGGTTCCACGGGTCTTTCCATCGACGGTACAAGAGTCCGGTTTTTAGGTACGACTCTCCACATTCCGGTTGCTGAAGAAATGCTGGGACGAGTTTTTGACGGTTTAGGGATGCCGTTGGATGGCGGTCCGCAGCCTTTGACTGAAACCTATGCCGACGTGAACGGCCAACCAATCAACCCGACAGCTCGAATATATCCACGTGACTATATTCAGACCGGTATCTCGGCGATAGACGGTATGAATACCTTGCTGCGCGGTCAAAAATTACCTATTTTCTCCGGTGCAGGCATGCCTCACGACCAGATTGCCGCTCAAATAGTTAGACAAGCGACATTAGGGGCGCAAGCGGGTGAGCCGGCAGCGAAATCAGAACAATTCGCCATTGTGTTTGCCGCCATGGGTGTTAAACACGATGTAGCAGATTATTTCCGCCAGTCGTTTACCGAGAGCGGAGCCCTGACACGTGTTGCAATGTTCCTCAACCTGGCTGACGACCCGCCGGTAGAACGTCTGGTAACGCCGCGCGCGGCGCTGACCCTGGCAGAGTATCTGGCCTATGAGCGGCAAATGCATGTGCTGGTTATTTTGACAGATATGACAAACTACTGCGAGGCACTCCGGCAAATCTCGAATGTACGCGGCGAAGTTCCGAGCAGGAAGGGTTATCCGGGTTACCTATATAGCGACTTAGCCTCCCTATACGAACGGACCGGACGCATTCGGACGAGTGAAGGCTCGATCACACAGATCCCGATTCTTACCATGCCGAATGACGACATTACACATCCTGTTCCGGATTTGACAGGCTATATTACCGAGGGCCAGATAACCCTGGGCCGCGATCTCGATCACCAGGGAATTTATCCACCTATAGCCGTTCTTCCCAGCCTTTCGCGCTTGATGAAAGACGGGATTGGCAAAGGCCATACGC
>CAZPCR010000212.1:0-5532 GCA_964585035.1 uncultured Anaerolineaceae bacterium | reverse complement strand
AGCAGGCCCAGATCTCTGAGGCCGAGAAGAAGCGCCTGGAATCCATCATTGCCAGTATTGAAGACGGCGTCATCGTGCTGGACGATAATAAAAATCTCATCCTGATCAACCGCACTGCCGCCGAGGCTTTCGACCTGGATAAATCGGATCCCACCGGCAAACCGATCACGACCGTCATCCAGAACCCAGACCTACTCGCCCTGCTGGCCAAATCGGATGGCGGTACCGTCAAATATTACGAGCTGAATTTCGACGATGGGCGGGTCTTCAATATCCAGCATGTGCCGGTGCCGCAGATCGGCTCTGTGATCACGATGCAGGATATCACCTATCTCAAGCGCCTCGACCAGATGAAAAGCGACTTCGTGCATACCGTATCGCATGACCTGCGCTCGCCCCTGACCGCCGTGCTGGGATATGCCGAACTGGTGGAACGTGTTGGACCACTGACCGAGCAGCAAAAGGAATTTGTCCGCCGCATCCAAAGCAGCGTCCACAGCATCACAGCCCTGATCAATGAACTGCTCGACCTCGGGCGGCTGGAAGCCGGATTCGATGCCCGCCGCGAGAATATACAAATAGAAAGTATTTTGTCGCATTCATTAGGGTTGTTCGATTCGCTGGTACAGCAAAAAAACCTGAAGGTTAACCAGGAGATCGCCAGCGGGCTGCCAGCTTTGCGTGCCAGCCCCATCCGCATCCGGCAGATGATCGATAACCTGCTCGGCAACGCCATTAAGTACACGCCGCCCGGCGGGGAGATCGACGTGCGGGTCCGCTCACAGGACCATGAGATCATTTTCGAAGTGAAAGATTCAGGGCCGGGCATTCCGCGCAACGACCAGGCGCATATCTTTGACAAATTTTTCCGCGGCAGCAATGTCGAGTCGACGAAAGGCACCGGGCTCGGCTTATCGATCGTCAAATCCATTGTAGACAGCTACCACGGCCTGGTGTGGGTCGAATCCGAAGCGGGACACGGCGCCACTTTCTTTGTCGTCATGCCGGCTTTTGAGACCAAAGAAGCATAGCTCGACAGACCCTAAAGGCATTTCTTATCAGATAAAAATATAAATTCAGCGGACCTTTAGGACGTGAAAGATGCATTAAAAACGCCACCGCCGGGATTACCGGCGGTGGCTTTCGCCAAAGGAGGAGACGGTGAGGTGCATATTGGAGGTATCATTGCACCGCCTCCGCGTTCATAATACACTGCTGCTGAAAATATGGGCATTATCAAATGTCACAGTTTATTGGTGATTTTATTCACAAGCAAGTTGTCTAGAAAAAATAGGGGTAATTTATTGCACTGCCTCGTGTTCACGGGATTAGTTTTCACCGATGTGACGCCGCCTTCATTAATAGATGCAGCGTTTTGAGTGTAGTGGGTGGACTTTCGATGAACTTTTATACGTGAAAATTTACACTATAATAATCATGATGGGAATCCCTATCACTGTAGGGCTGCAGAATAACTGTCGGCATGGGATTGGGCAGCCTCAAGTTCAATCCTTTTCCATTCGACAGACAAGTGGTCGTTGAATGTTTTGAAGGAGCAAATGATGAAACAAAATCAGGCCAGCCGGACGGCAGAGTATATGGCACTCTTCCGCGCCCTTGAGTCGGCTTGCCCATCGAATGTCCGCCTCTTTGAAGACCAATTCGCACAAGGATTTTTGAGGCCATCATTGAGGACCGTTGCCCGGCTGTCTCGTTTCTCCTTGTTTGGTACATTGGTGTCATGGTTGATCGATCAACGCTGGCCGGGTGCGCGATCGTCGGGTATTGCCCGGACTCGTTTTATCGATGAAGCGTTGCTAGACGCGCTCCAGGAAGACGTAAAGCAAGTTGTTATTCTTGGCGCTGGTTTCGATTGCCGCGCTTATCGCATTCCGGGCATCGAACGTGCTCGCATATATGAAGTTGACCATCCGGATACGTTGGCTGCCAAACGTGAACAACTGAAGCGCATGTTGGGGGCCTTGCCTGAACACGTTGTCTTCGTGGAGATTAATTTCAACGCGCAGCAACTCAAAGATGTGCTCCCTGCCTCGGGTTTTGAACCAGGCCGTCCTGCGTTCTTTATCTGGGAAGGTGTAACCAACTACCTTACCGAAGAGGCAGTGGATACGACACTTCAGTTTATCAGCAGTACGGCGGTCGGGAGTCAATTGGTCTTCACATATATCCATCAAGGAGTTCTCGATAACGCGGATGGATTTGAAGGAACGCGCAACCTGATCCGCTTGCTTCAAGCGGAAGACGAACCATGGACGTTCGGACTATATCCGCCTCAGGTTGCATCGTATCTCGAAGTTCGCGGGCTTCAACTTCTGGAAGACGCCGGTTCGGTGGGGTACCGGGCACGCTATATGGGTCGTCGCGGCAGGCATATGCACGGTTATGAGTTCTACCGGATTGCACGTGCGCGTGTCGTTTATTCTTCGGCTTCCTGAAATAAAATTTCTGAGCAAATCCAACATGCAATTTTCCATACGTCAGGTAACGCAGGATGATATCCCCTTTCTGTGGGAGATGATCTATTATGCCTCACGCATGCCGGAAGATGGCACAGCCTCGTCGGATGCCGCCAGGTTTGATCCTTATGTGAATATTTATGTCAAGGATTGGGGGCGGCGCGGGGACTGCGGCGTCGTTGCTTATGAGCCGCAAAGCCTGCGAAAACTGGGCGCGGCCTGGATCCGATTCCTGACGGACGACAAGTCGCATTACGGTTATTATGATGACGAGACCCCCGAGCTGGCGATCGCAGTCCTGCCGGAAATGAAGGGACAGGGCGTGGGCTCAGCCCTGCTTTCGCATATGATCGAGATGGCCCGCGGGCAGGTCCCGGCCATCGTATTGACGGTGCGGAACGATAACCCTGCCAGGCATCTTTATGAACGCTGCGGGTTTATTGTGATCTCCAAAGTGATCAACCGGGTGGGTACCAAATCTTTTCAGATGCTGCTCAAAATGCCCTTATCGACCTGCCCACTTGACCAGGGCAAGACTCCTCCGTAGGCTAGGGAGTCTTTTTTTCACAGGTTAGAATGTTCATGATGATAGTGGGAAGGGTCCGTCTAAGAAGGGAGTTGGTTATGAACGATCTGAAAGTCCGGCGTTGGGCAGGCGGGTTTGGGGTGGCAGGGTTCATCGTGTTCCTGGCTGCCCTTCCCCTATATTTCATGGGCGTAGGTCCGGCTGCGCCGCTCGAGGACACCGTACAGTTCAGCGACCTTATATCCAGAACCAACACTTATATTCTCATGCGGACAACGCTCGCGGACCCGCTCATCATGACCGGCCTTCTGGTATTCCTGGCTGGTTTTCGCCACCTGGTCAGACAGGCGCGGCAGGGCTACGAGTGGATCGCCACCCTGGTTTTCGGTGTTGGTCTGGTCGTGATTGCAATCGACCTGGTGGCTGACGGGCTGGAGGCCGGCGCCGCCCTGGACACATGGGTCAGTCCCGATCCCACGGCCGTCAGAGGGCTGATGGAGGCGAGCTTCCCGTTGTTTGGAGCTATAGGGCTTATCCTCTCAGCGCTCTTACTGGCTTCGGCGGGTTATGCCAGCATGGCTGCCGGAGTGCTTCATAAATGGACGGCCTGGTTTGCCTTCGCGGCTGCGCTTCTCAACCTGGCGGCTGCTCCTTCGATATTGGGAGGAACGAGCATCACCGGTTTCTATACCGCTTCGGGGTATGCGCCTTTTGTCGGCCAGGCGGCGATGCTGGTCTGGTTCCTGGTCGCCAGCATCTCGATGATCGTGAAGCGATAACACCTCAGGGACGATTATTTCGTATTATATAAGTAAATCGTATTTAAAAATGGATGATGACAACCAGGAGGACATCATGACTTCGGAGATCAAAGTTTTTTCGGCAGCAAAAGGAATATATCGGCTCGGATTCTGGTCGGCAGTCCTCCTAACGGGTTTCGCTGTCGTAGCCTTCGCTGCCGCCATTGCAACACCGCCCAGGTCGGGTCCATTTTGCACGAGTGCTTGCATCAGGTATCCTTATGCAAGCGCGGCTGCCTTCTTTCCCAGGGACTATCTGTGGATGGTTCCCGCAATTTTCATGATGCTGCTGTTCGTCATATTGACGACATGCATCCATAATTATGCCGATGACGACAAAAAGATGTTCAGCCAAGTAGGGTTATCCTTCGCCCTGATTTCTGCGGCTTTGGTCATCACGGACTATTTCATTCAACTTACTGTACTACAGCCCAGCATCCTTAATGGAGAAATGGAGGGGTTGGCCCTCTTCTCACAATATAATCCTCACGGGATTTTCATCGCTCTCGAGGACCTGGGGTATTTGATGATGAGCCTGGCATTCCTCTTCAACTCCGTAGTCTTCGCCCACGATGAAAGACTTGAACATGCCCTGCGCTGGCTTTTCGTCATAAGTTCACTGGTAGCGTTCGTGGCCTTCATTGGTCTCACCCTGGTTTATGGGAACGGTCTCGAATATCGGTTTGAAGTGGCCATTATTACTATAAACTGGATCACGCTGATCGTTTCAGGCCTGCTGCTCAGTATCCTCTTCCAGCGTGTTTGGAAATACAAGAGAGCGTGAAATCCAAGAAACACCAACTGTTTCGTTTTACAAAAGATCATCTCAGACGCGATGCCCCCACCTTGGGATGGGAATAAAGGAGGGTGGAAATTATTTTGTAGTTAGGTGACTTGATAAAGGTATAATTAATTGCAGTAGACGATATGAATTCAACCCATTCCCCAGCCCACATTACCATTCCGCGAAAAAAACTAAAAGAATTCTGCACCCGTTATCAAGTTCAGCGGCTAGCTTTGTTCGGCTCGGTCCTGCGCAAGGATTTTCGGCTAAAAAATGACGTGGAAGTACTGGTCACCTTCTCGCCAAATGCCCGCATTGGTTTTTTGGCCCTGGCGCGAATGCAGCGCGAACTTACCGAACTTTATGGCCGCCAGGTGGACCTGGTTCCCATCGACGGTTTGAAAGCGACCATCCGCGATTCAGTGCTTTCTAATATCGAGGAGGTCTATGCTGCTTGAGGAGTTATGCCTGTCCGATATGTTCGAAGCCGCCGAGGCTATCGAGAATTTCTGCAATAAGATCACTTTCGAACAATTCGAAGGTGATGATATGCGCAGGAGCGCCATCCTACAAAAATTAATTGTGATCGGAGAAGCAGCCGGTCGTTTAACACCAAAGTTAACAGACCGCTATCCGAATGTGCCCTGGAAGGATATTGTGGAATTAAAGAACATTGGGGTGCATAGATATTTTGTAATGCAATGGGGTGGGGTGTGGGTGACAGCCATGGAGGAGATCCCTGTCCTGCGCAAGCAGGTCGATGAAGTTCTACGCAAGGAATATGGCGGTTGATCATGGCACATCCCCCAGGGAGGTGCCATACCCTTTCTCTATCTCAAATTCTCTTGTGGCGCTCTGAACTCAATAAATTCCTGTTGTTTTTTCATTGATTTGAAAAAATCTCGTTGGCGGCCAGCACGCCGGAGATGACCACCGCCTCCACGC
>CAZPCR010000211.1:0-5546 GCA_964585035.1 uncultured Anaerolineaceae bacterium | reverse complement strand
AGCCTTTAATGAAGGGGGTAAATTCGGATGGCAATATACACGGCCGGTTCACATCGACAGGGGCGGAGCGAGCCTCGAAGTTATCCGGAACGAGACCTGGAAGGAAGCCGCGTGCAACCGCCCACGGTCGATGGCTGTGGAGAACCGACTCATAGGCCTGTGGTAGATATACATAGGTCGCCTTGTTAAAATCCGCCAGCGCGGCGATATGGTCCGCATGAAAATGAGAAATGAAAACGCGGGTGATGTCAGAGGGTTTCAGGCTGCGGGCTGCCAGTTGATTGACCGCCAATTGGTCTTCACGCAGGGTCACGGGTGTAAGCCACCGGTACAGGCGTTCCGGAACAAAACGCGTCTCATCGAAAAACCGGTAGGAATAACCCGTATCGAACAACATCGGGCCAAAGCGGGGATGCTCGAAAAGTGCAAACATGGCAGGAAATGGAATCCCGCGCCAGGCTCCGCCGCGCAGGGCAAGGTGTTCCGGACAGGTGCAAAAGCCAGCCTGTAAGATGGTGATCTTCAAGCGTGCGTTTCCTTCCAACTTTTAATCACTTCTTCCAGGCCTTCTTGAATGCTTACCCGCGAGCGGTAACCGAGGTCGTGTTCAGCCGCCGAAATATCGAGCGTAAAACCGAGGGCCAGAACGCCAACCGAATAACGTGTGAGCGGTGGTTCCGGTTGACCCGGAAGCATGGAATAGGTTATTTCAACCATCCTTGCCAGGCTGTCCATTAACTTGTAAGAGATATGTTTTTGTGGGGCAGGGAAACCAAGCGCGTCCGCGAGGCTTTTGACAATATCCCATAATTCAACTTGCTCCCCATTGGTAATATTGTATTTTTTACCAAGTGTATCGGCGGGCGACTGTGCACAAAGCAACAACGCATCGACTACATTCTCAACATAAGTAAGATCTGCCAGGGTATGGCCGCTGCCTATAATCCTCAAGTCCGCTTTTTGTAAACGTTCGATCAGCCTGGGCAGGAGAGCCTGATCGCCCGGTCCAAAGATGGCACGCGGACGGATGGTAATAACGGGCAGCCCGCGCCGAAACGCATCGTCGACCACCGCCTCGGCCATCCGTTTGGTGCGGGCATACTCATTGGCCGGTTTTATTGGTAAAGCAGCATCTTCCCGAACATTGAAACGCGGCTTGTACCCGAAATAGATGCTGGGTGTCGATACGTAAACAAGGCGTTTCACATGATGTTCTTCACAGCCGCGAACGATATTTTCCGTACCAGCCACATTGGCATTATAGAAATCCTGCAGTTTTCCCCAGGGTGCGGAGAGGGCTCCGCAATGAAAGACAATTTCCTGGTCACGGCAGGCATCGATGATGGCTTGGGTATCGGCAAGGTCGGCGTGGAGCGCAGGGATATGTTGTTTTTCCAGGCAAGCCAGGGCGCGCGGATTCCGACCGAGGGCGGTGACTTGGGCGCCCATCCCGTGCAAGCGGCGAGTCAAGGCACCTCCGAGAAAACCGGTCCCGCCGGTAACAAGGGCGATCATGCCAACCTTTTCTGAGCGAGCATGGTCAATTGTTCGCGTATGATCTTCGAATTATGTCTTACATCGGTCGGGAAACTTGAGAGAAAAAGAAATGTCCTGATATGGACGGCCTGTTTATGTTTCGCACCGAGCGCGAGCAACGTCTGCTTTATTTTCGCTTTATCCGCATTGTGCGCCTGCGCCTCTAGCTGTACCCATAGCACAGGTTCCTTATTCACTCCCACGAGGGCGGTCCGATAAACCAGAGGATGGGCGTTGAAAATGCCTTCGATCTGTTCCGTGTACAAGGTGCCCCTGGAAGTTTCAATGCGCTGCGATTTACGACCACAATACCATAAACGGCCTTGTGCATCGAACCACGCAAGGTCACCCATGCGGTGGACAATTTCTTCACCGTCTTTGATCTTCGCAAATAGATCCGCTTCGGGGCGACCCACATATGAGCTTGTAACCGCCGGACCCCTGGCAGTGATCTCACCGACAGAGTTCGGAGGCAGTTCCAGGGAATCATCCCATTCCGGTATGGGTGAGTCGCTGATGGAGATGATACGGATTTTCGTTCCTTTCACCGGCCGCCCGATGCACACTCCCGCGCCTTGATCCGTCTCATAACGTGTCTCGGTCAATACTTCGCGGCTCTCAATCACACTGACGGGCACGGTCTCCGTTGCGCCGTAGATGCCGAAGAGCTGCGCATCGTCCGCCAGCAAACTCTTGAATTTTTCCAACACCTGCACTGGAACGGGTGCGCCGGCTGTGATGACGCGCTTGAGGGAGGAGAGTTTTGCACCCTGCCTCTGACAATAGGCAGCCAGCCTGTCCAGCATAATGGGAGAGGCGAACATGTTATCGACACCAAATTCATCGATGGCGGCCAGCAGGCGGGCCGGGTTAACTTTGGCGGGGGCGGGAAAATTCATGTCTGGGACGATGGCTGTTATGCCAAGCAGACAATCGATCAACGCAAAAAGCGGAAAGGCCGGCAAGTCAATTTCATCTCGGCGAATATGGAACGTATCCGCCAGCATTTCGATCTGGGCGGCGAAGTTGGCCTGGGTATAAACCGCGCCTTTGGGCAAACCCGTACTTCCGCTGGTATAGATGATCGCGGCAGG
The DNA here is from genome assembly GCA_964585035.1 of uncultured Anaerolineaceae bacterium. Taxonomy (GTDB): domain Bacteria; phylum Chloroflexota; class Anaerolineae; order Anaerolineales; family Villigracilaceae; genus Fen-1038. Next base: position 2,916 of record CAZPCR010000211.1, on the reverse strand, counting down.
AGAAGAACCGGTTAAAGCGAGTGGTCTGGAAGGTGAAAAATCCGGACTTTTGAGGTCCTTAAGGATAAGGCGATTGAGATCGGAGACGCTAACGTTAATCCTGATGGTATCTTTCCCCCATCCATAAATAGACCTTAATAGATGAGTGAGCGGAGAGCCAAAATAAATCTCTGGTTTTGATTCATCAAAACAGCGGGTGACATTGTGCAGTCCGATGGCAGGATCAACCAGGATGGGTACAACCCCCGTTTTAAGCAGCGCAAAGGCCAGGGCAAAGAAATCAACCCCCGGCTTGATCATGAGCGCCGCATGCATCCCGGGCTTGAGGCCAAGCCTGCGGATCGCGCCGGCGAATTGATCGCTGCGATCGCTTAATTGTTTATATGTAAGAGTTCTCCATTTTGAAGCCTGCCAATAAATGAACGCGGCTTTATCGGGGAATTTTGCTGAGATCTCATCCAATTTTGCAACCAGGCCAACGCTCATCGCGCAGGATTGTAACACGGTCAATTTGCCGATAAATCATTTTTTTCGGGTGCTTTACCAAGGTGGTGAGTAATTACAATAAATCAAAGGCCGCATCTCTTGATGCGGCCTGAATTTTTCGGATGGTATACGAAAGGCTGTAAATAAATACTACGATTCCACCGGATAGTAACACAAGCCGGTGGTACCCGGGCCGGAGTGAACTGCCAGAGCCGGAGAAAATTCAGCCAACATTGACTCGACCACATCCACTTTTGATTCAACAAGCTCCTTGAGCTTTTCCACTTCATCCTGCGCGCCGACATGCACATAGGCGATCCGGACTTTCCCTCTGCCTATCACCCCCGCGACAATATCCGCCATTTGTCGATACGCCTGGCTGCGGCTGTGGGCTCTGCCCAATGGAACAATTTCGCCATCTTCCACACCGATCAAAGGCTTGATATTGAGCAAACTACCCAGCATATTTTGGGCCTTGCCAATCCGTCCACCGAGATAAAGATATTTCAGGGTATCGGCGGTCTGGACCATATGTGATATGGGGATCATCTTTTTCACGATGCCTGCTATTTGATCCAGGGAAAGACCTGCAAGCGCAGCCCGGGCTGCCTCCATAACCATCCAACCCTGGCACATGGAGGCATTATTTGTATCCATCACTTCCAGGTGGAGATTGGGATCTCTTTCTTTTAGCATGGACTGTGCCATCGTGGCTGCCTGGTAGGCGCCGCTGATCTTTGAGCTTATATGAATACTGATAATGTCACGGACTCCATCTCCCGCCAATTTTTCATAAGCTTTCAGATAATCATCCGGACCGGGGCAGGCCGTGGTAGGCGCAAATTTGGTCGTGAGCATCCATTGTATGAATTCTGCACGCTGAATGGTGACCAGATCGCGCAACACTTCCTGTCCGCGATGGATGTAGTATGCAACTGTCTGGATGTTGAGATTATTCAAGATGGTTTCGGGCAAACCGACTATGCTGTCTGTCAATACTGCAACTTTTGGCATGTTTTTCCTTTGTTTTTTCAGATTTTTATTGTACCTCCTTTGTGCTTACAGGGCTATTCGCGGCCGATTTTCCCGTTGGGAGGTTGACCTGCCCTTTATTTCCTCTTACAATACTTAAAATGGTATTTGATTCTGGACAGTTTGCGGGCTTCTTCCGACCAGACCACGACCCTCCGTTTGGCCTGCTCCACGCGCTTTTCTCCTATTAAAGTTATCATGTGCCCATTAAATCGGAGGAACATCCAATGACTACCCCTATTGTTTCCAAACGTGCTGCCACATACGCCGACGTTCCGGACGAAAAGTGGAACGATTGGCGCTGGCAGTTGAGTCACCGACTTAACACGGTCGAGGAGATCGAGAAAGTCGTCCCCCTGACGGAGTCCGAGCGAAAGGCGTTGAACACCAGCGGCCTGTTCCGGGTGGATATAACGCCGTACTTCATCTCCCTGATCGACCCCAACGACCCGCAAGACCCGGTACGCATGCAGATCATCCCGACCGATGCGGAGATCGCACCCTTTACCGGGATGATGGAAGACTCCCTTGCCGAAGACCGGCACTCGCCCGTGCCCGGCTTGGTCCATCGTTACCCGGACCGCGTATTGATGCTCGTGACAACCCAATGTGCGTCCTACTGCCGCTACTGTACACGTTCGCGCATTGTGGGTGACCCCGGGCAAACCTTCTCACGCCAGGAGTTCGAGCAGCAGCTAGATTATCTCAGGCGGACTCCCCAGGTGCGCGACGTACTGCTCTCGGGCGGCGACCCGCTGGTGCTTGCGCCGAAAATCCTGGAAGAGATACTGACCCGCTTGAGAGAGATTCCGCATATCGAGATCGTGCGCATCGGCTCACGCGTGCCCGTCTTCATGCCCATGCGCATCACCCAGGAACTTTGTGATATGCTAGGGAAGTACCATCCGTTGTGGTTGAACATCCACGTCAACCACCCGAATGAGATCAGCAAGGAACTTGCCGAGGCATGCGACCGTATGTCGCGGGCCGGCATCCCGCTGGGCAACCAGTCAGTATTGTTGGCGGGAGTAAATGATTGTGTTCACATCCAACGAGAATTGGTCCAGAAACTCACGCGCATCCGCGTCCGCCCGTATTATTTATACCAATGCGACCTGGTAGAGGGCGCAGGACATTTTCGGACGCCGGTTTCGAAGGGTATCGAGATCATCGAAGGGTTGCGAGGACACACCTCCGGTTATGCCGTCCCGCAATTCATTGTGGATGCACCTGGAGGGGGCGGGAAGGTACCGGTCATGCCGAATTACCTGCTCAGCATGTCGGACCATAAGGTGATCGTGCGTAACTTTGAAGGCTATGTGAGCAGTTATGAAGAGCCCACCCACTATAAAGCGCACGATCCAATGACCTGCAAATTCTGCCAGAACAAACGCCCTG
>CAZPCR010000210.1:0-5548 GCA_964585035.1 uncultured Anaerolineaceae bacterium | reverse complement strand
AAATAGAGGTTTCCCTGACTGTAAGCACTGATCAGTAAGTACCAGCTTTATTATTTCTTTTGTATCATCATGTATTTCAGTTAAATCCTTATCAAGGCCGGAGTATTTCTCCAGGAGATGAAAAATCTTATATTCTTTCTGTGAGGGTTTCCGTGTAGTTCGGTCGATGACCAGCGCAGGAAATTGCTCGAAGCGAATACCCGCTTGAGACAACAAGTTAATTAAATCAGTTGAATAAAGATCAAAAATTGTTCCTGTAAAATAATTGTCAAGCATGAGTGCATTCTGCCTTGTAGTAAAAGTAATTAAGGGTAATTGCGTGGTTAATGGAAGCGAATCCCACAAGTGAGGCTGTGTTGTGATAGGTGAACCCTCTAACTTCGCTTGATTAACATCATTTTCCCATTCTTGAAGAGCGGATCTAAAAACAAAATACATTTTATATCCCTTCTTTGGCTACCTTAAAAACTGTCCACCACCCATATTGGTTATTTGTGTATTTAATGCCTTTGCCAAAATCTTTAGCTGATTCAATGCAGTTTGATTATTCCAATTGTTTTCGCTTGCTAAAGATTCTAACTTGTCAAGTCGAATTACCACATCACTTGAGTAATCTGCATGATAACCATTATGAACTGGTAAGTCAACTTGATTTGAGAGTTTCAAATTATCTGGTAATAAAACGCCGTTATATGATTGATTCATATCCCATCCAGCAGCACTCGCTCGATTTACGAATGGGTGGCACTCATATTCGCAAGGTATAAGATGATGTGCCTGCATATTGTCCCCTACTCCTCCACCCAGGTTGCGTGAAAGCGTTGAACTATCACAAATATTTTGTACCAACCATTGCCCATTCCCCACAAAGTAGGTATGTGCAGCATCAACCGTGAGATTATACATCTCACGCGGCGAGGTTTCGGTAGTAACCGATTCGACCGCGCCATATGAACCATCAGCTTTACGGACGTGCATGTCCGTCTTTAGATCAACTGCATTCACCCAGCCTATATTATGTCTCGATGTGTTCAATCAATACATAATACACTTTGCAATGAGTATAATAAGTATATACTTAAGATAAGCGGATACCTTAAGTATGGAGACATAATGTATGGATAAAACAGAATTTTGGAAAATGATTGATATAACACATAAGGGCGGCAATGGAAACCCATTTAAGCAATCTGAACTAATGACTGATGCCCTTCTAAAACTCTCTGAAGCTGAGTTACTAGAATATGACACTATTTTCCGGGCACTTATGGATGAGGCTTACGTGGTTGATCTCTGGGAGGCTGCCTATATCATAGGTTGTGGTTGTGGAGATGATGGTTTCATGGATTTTCGTGGATGGCTAATTGGACAGGGGAAAGAAACATTTGAAAAAGCCCTGCTCGACCCTGAAAGTTTGGTAGATTTAGTTGAAAGGGGAAGTGAAACACAAGAGGGAAACCTATTTTATGTTGCCCCCAATGTTTATGAGATTATTACTGGCAAAGACCTGCCCCCTATATCTGGTAATCCTCCTAAGCTCAAAGGACAACCTTCAGGTGACGAAAAATTATTACTATCTCGATTTCCAAAACTTTTTAATAAATTTTGGAAAAAATGTCAGGAACAATTTAATTAATCGCCTAATAAATATCCACGCAAATCCGTGATCATTAACTTTTATCGAATGAAGAATTTACGAATTATCAAGTCCTTAAACTTCAAATTGGAGGTATACCGAAGCTCCTCCTTAGGTTGAATAATAGTTTTTAAATCCAGATATTATCTATAATATTAGGCACTAGTGAATATGCAGCCAGTCTGGCCATTCCGGAATATCATATTGCTCTCCACTATCAAGCCAAGCTTTTACCATATCTAGGTTTGCTGGATTTCCACCTGGAAGAGTGGAGTTTAACATATTAGATCTTCCTCCCACTTGTTGCGCCACTTGCTCAATTCTTATTGTTTCTGAAAATCTTAAAACCGTACCATCCTTTGGTAATTCTGTCCAGACAGCATCCTCATAGCTTTCTAGATTCCCTCTTCGTATCCAAACTCGTAATCGATCATAAATATCACCTCCTTTTGGAGTACCCCCAACATACCATTCTCCCGTTTTCTTGTCTTGAAATTCGTAAATACCACTAACTCCCTTCCCAGGAATACCTTTAGTGCGTCCTTCACCGGTAACTTCGCCAGGTTTGGGATAAGGTATATCATCTTCTCCTGAGCATGTATTATGGACCAGCCACTGGTCATTACCCACAAAGTAGTTGTGTGCAGTATCAACAGTTAGATTGTACATATCATGTTGAGAGTCTTCCGTTGTGACCGATTTGACCGCGCCATATGAACCATCGGCTTTACGTACGTGCATGTCCGTCTTTAGATCTATCGCGTTGACCCACCCCTTTTCTTCCGTATAGAACGGATGCTCCGGGGTAGTTGTAATTTTTTCATTATCAAGGACAAGATGAACAATCGTCTTATCCTCGTGTTTGATCGTATCGGTAACCGGATACCATCCTGTCGTATTGCTCTCTTCGTTATAGGCGAGCACAAAATCGCCGGCTTTAACGTCGCTTATCGGTGTTTCACCCTTGGATGTGTCTACAGGAGTGTCGGCGGTGAAACTGTTGGCGCAGTTTGTATCAGCCAATCCAGAATCTGAAGATTGACCAGAACTGGCATCTTCTATAGCATTCCCATCCTCGGAAACAGCCTCTGCTGCCCCGGATGCAAGCCTTCCAAGGACTTGTTCCAATCCATATCCGGCGGCTCCGCCCACTCCACCCAAAGCGGCATCTATAAACATGTCTTTTGGATTGAACATGTCCGTCCCAATATTACCGATACGTTCATATTGGCCGCTTAAGGCATAATTGGTGAGACGCTCGTATTGGCCCGTTAACGCTCCGCTAAGTGTCCCGGCAATGATGTAATCTGCTAGTGTTGCTCCGGCTGCAGGTAGAAGTACTTCGAAACTTACAAGACCCACCAACCCGGCAACCCCACCGGCGCCTGCCGAAACGGCGACTTCACCCCAATTAATACAGTTCAAGTCTCCGCCATTATGGTGCAATTGTGTGAAGAGGTCGATGCTGCCACCTATTAGTGCGCCCATGCAAAAAGCGAAATCAAAAGGTGTAAAGACACACTTTCCGCTTGGATCGGAATACAAAACCGGATTATTCAATCCATACGCATACGCATTCTGCGATTGCGAAAGATCGAGATACCCCGGGAAGGAATCATGACTCAGGAATCTTCCCGTCCCCGGATCGTAATAGCGAGCCCGCAAGAACTGCAATCCTGTCGAGTCCGTCTGTTCACCGGCATAACCCAGGATCGAGCTTTCCCCTCCCATCGAGCCAATATTATTTCCAAATGGATCGTAATTTTGGGACTGGGTAATGTTTCCGGCAGGGTCGCTCAATTGCCGCGTGGATCCCAACGCATCGCCCAGGAAATAATCAGTCTTCGCCGGGCCGATCTGCGCAAGATTGCCTAGACCGTAAAGGTAATCATTGTTGTTGTCGTTCAGTACGGTCGGTAGGTCGGTGTTGAGGTCTAGCGAATAATCAGTGGTTTGAGTGTTAATTGTCTGCTCAAGTCGATCCCCCAATCCGTTGTACTCAAAACTGATCGCGGTCTGCTGTCCACCGACCGTTTTCAATCGGTTGGCAGGGTCGTATGTATAAGTGTTATTTCCGTCTGCCAGTAGGTTGCCATTGTTGTCCCACGTATAGCTGGCGTTGCCTGCCTGGGTCATTCGGTTGGCAATGTCATAGGCATAATTAGTGGTCGTTTGTTGGTTGTTGACCGAACTATTCTGGCTCAACCGGTTTCCAACTGCGTCGTAGCTGTAATGATAGTAATCGCCCGTTGAATAATCCGCGGCCGTCAGGCGGTTAAGCGGATCGTAAGTGTAATTGATAGTTAAAGGCCCGGAAGATGCCGGAGGAGTTAAGACCAGGGTAGGCGTCGGCGTGGGCTTCGGCGTCGAGGTGGCAGTGGGCGTCAAGTCTGTGGTAGCCGTTGGAGTTGATATTATTCCGTTCGTTCCTAATACCTCGACCTCGGCCAGTTGAAGATAATCCGTGCCTGCCAGCTGGATGCGAACATATCGCCCCGGTCGATTTACTGACAGGGTCGTCGGAGAACCGGCCTGGTCGGGCATGTAAAATACCGAAACCCCACTCTGGTTTAAGGTTGTATCCAGGTCGGTCGACTGGAACGGGGCGTTCGATACAAGCACATAGTAATTACTGAGTCGGTAGCTCCAACCGTCCGTCCGGTTCCATATATTGATGGTCGAGATATTGGATGGTGCTCCCAAATCCACCTGCCACCAGGCTTGAACGTCCGAGTTGGTTACGGCCACCGAGCAGTCATTATAGTTACCGTCAGTATTCCCATCCACGGCTAAGTCCGCCTCCGGGTTACAGTACGCGGGGAAGACACTGGATTGGGAAGCAAATTTCCATTGCGCGAGATTGTATGTCCCTGTCGGGGCGGCAGTGGGGGTCTGGGGTTGATTGATGGCCTGGATCGAAATATCCATGTATGTGGAATCGCAATAATAGGTTTGGCCGGGGCTGATTGCGAAATAGATCATATCTCCAGTGGCCACACTTACCGAATTGAGTCTTGAGCCGTTTGTGCCACTGGCAAAATTCTGCGTGCCGCCATTCGGATACCAGCCGGTGGCAAGGCTGGTCGAGTTTTTATCTACGTACCATAGAATTCCGTCGCCACAATTGGAATCGATATCGCTAACCCCTCCGGTAATGGAAACATAGCCATTCATCGGGCTTTTCCAGGCGATGATTGCCATCTGATTAGGAGCAGGATGAACATCGATTGTATTCACAAGCCAATTTCCGGAGTTTGCGCCGGATGAATTAAATGCGATAATTGGATACTGACCCCACTGATCTGAATATGTTCCAGTCCAGGCATTAAGTCCAGGTACGCCCCAACCGATACCCGTGAAGTTGGGTAATAGGTAATAAGTTGCTGGATTACGCGTCAGGCTTGTGCTTCCCATGAAAGACCATACACCGGGGTTGTTACAGGAATCTCGGTTGGGGTTTTCCTGGTTGGGGGCAGCCTGGAAATCGCTCGCTACATTCCAGCTTGTGCAGTTTAACGATGTCGGTGTCGGGGTGGGCGTGGATGTTACACTGATAGTGAGGTCCAAACGGGTTGAATCATAGTTGTTATCGCCATTTGGATGGATGGCAAAATAAAGAATGTCACCAACGCTGACAGATATCGTATTTATATTTTGTCCGCCGGCGCCCATTGCAAAAGTTTGTGACCCGCCGTTGGCATAACTGCCGGAAGCAATATTGGTCGAGTTCTTATCAATGTACCAAAGGATGCCGTCACCGCCGCCCGAATCGATGTCCGTAACTCCACCGGTGATGGAAACATAGCCGTTCATCGGGCTTTGCCAGGCGATGATTGCCATCTTATTAGGAGCAGGATGAACATCGATTGTATTGGACGGCCAATTGACAGTGTCGGTACCGTATCGGCTGCC
>CAZPCR010000209.1:0-5560 GCA_964585035.1 uncultured Anaerolineaceae bacterium | reverse complement strand
GAAGAAATGATTGGAGAAGTATTAACCGGAAGACGAGTGCTTGTCACCGGCGCAGGTGGATCGATTGGGCGGGAACTCTCGCGTCAGATAGCACGCTGGAACCCGGCCAGGTTGGTAATACTTGGTCACGGTGAAAATAGTATATTCGAAACACTGCTCGAACTAAAGGAAAATTATCCATCACTCCAACTGGAAACTGTCATTGCCGATGTCAAGGATAAAACCCGTTTACGGGCGGTCTTTCAGGAACATCAAATCCAGGTGGTATTCCATGCCGCGGCTCATAAACACGTCCCTTTGATGCAAACCAATGTGGAAGAAGCCGTGATGAACAACATATTCGGCACACGTAATGTTGTTGAATCAGCTATTGAATTCGATGTCGAACGCCTGGTGCTTATTTCAAGCGATAAAGCGGTCAACCCGGCAAATGTATACGGCGCTACGAAACGTCTGGCTGAGATGATCGTTTTGGATGCTGCCCGCCGCACAAAGCGAGCTTTTTCGGTGGTGAGGTTTGGTAATGTCCTCGGAAGCCGCGGGAGTGTAATTCCGCTTTTTAAACGACAGATTGCTAGCGGCGGCCCGGTGCTGATCACACATCCTGATATGGAACGTTATTTTATGACCATTCCGGAAGCCGTCCATCTTGTATTGCAAGCTGCGTCCATGGGGCAGGGCGGTGAGGCCTTTTTGCTCGACATGGGTCAACAAGTTCGCATCCTCGATCTCGCAGAAGACCTTATTCGATTATCCGGGCTGGAACCTGGCCGCGATATCGAGATCGAATTTACCGGCATACGCCCCGGTGAGAAGATGCGTGAAGAACTTTGGGAAAAAGATAAGACCTATGAAAAGACGGCTCACCCGGATATTATGTGTTCCAACCATGAAGACCCTCTAAGTTCCAACGAATTGCTGGCGACTTTTAACCGACTCGAATCACTCACTTCGGGCGGTCATGCCGATGAAATCATTGCTGTGCTTGATGAGGTTATTCCCGGTGCTGCGATCAGCGAGACGCCTGCCCCGGACCTTACTTCGATAATTTGAAGGATCTCAAGGTCGCAGGTCAAGATCGAGATCTTCTCGTTATTTCTTAAGATCAACCATGTCTGAAATTTCACTCCTTGATTGGCAGTCCTTTATCCAAACCTTTCCGGAAATACATTTACTTCAAACAGGAGAATGGGGCGAGTTAAAAACGGAATTTGGTTGGGAGGCCGTGCGAGTTATCAGCGGAAATATTGGCGCCCAGATATTATTTCGTAAGCTGCCTTTGGGGTTTACGGTTGGATATATACCCAAATTGAAGTTCGGCATTGATTCTTTAATAGGCGACAAGTCTTTTGGGATGGAATTAGATTCAATCTGTGCTAAACACAAGGCTATATTTTGTAAGCTGGAACTTGATGGCTGGGATACTATTAACAAACTGGAATTGGCCGAACACTGGTTGCTCTCTCCTTATAACATCCAACCGCCTCGGACAATCGTTGTCGATATACACGGCAGCCATGATGAAATCCTGGCGCGCATGAAGCAGAAGTGCCGTTATAACATCCGGCTTGCAGAAAAAAAAGGCGTGACTGTCCACGCCTGGGCCGACATCCATGGATTTCATGAAATGATGCAAGAAACCGGAGAGCGTGACGGATTTGGAGTCCATTCATTTGAATATTATCTCCGAGCATATCAATTATTCCATGCTGATGAAATGTGTGAATTATTGGTTGCGGAATATGAAGGCAAGCCCCTGGCTGCCTTGATGGTCTTTGCTGTAGGACGTCGCGCCTGGTATGTTTACGGCGCATCCAATGATGAAGAACGCAACCGAATGCCGACCTATTTACTGCAATGGGAAGCGATGCGCTGGGCCAAAATTCGTGGTTGCGAAGAATATGACTTATGGGGAGTACCCGATGAAGATGAAGCGAAGCTCGAAGCTGAATTTGAAACCCGACATGACGGACTGTGGGGAGTTTATCGCTTTAAACGCGGATTTGGTGGAGAAGTAAAGCGAGCCCCCCAGGCAGTGGATCGGGTTTATAACCCGTGGTTGTATAAGCTATATCTACAGCGTATGGCCGGACGGGAAACAGCATGATGGAGGCATTCGCAGGCAACGCTTCGGAATGGGATGCCCTTATTTGTAATCTCCCTAGTTCTCACCTCTTGCAAACCTGGGAATGGGCGGCGATAAAGTCATCCTATGGGTGGAAGCCGATGCCATTCGTTTGGAAGAAAAAAGAAAATGGATTGGAATCAATAATTGCGGCGGCAATGATATTGAAGAGAACGGTGTTAAACCGTGGTTTTGCTGCAAGATTATGCATTCTTTATATCCCTAAAGGCCCGCTTTTCGATTGGTCGGATATATCCTTGTGTAAGCAGATTTTGGATGATTTGCAGGAATTCGCGAAAAAACAGGGTGCCATTTTCTTGAAACTTGATCCGGATGTTGTTTTAGGATCTGGAATTCCCGGATATGAAGATGTACAAGAAAGGGAGTCTGGGCAAAGGGTTATATCTGAAATTAAGAAAAGAGGTTGGCTCTTTTCCTCGGACCAGATCCAGTTCCGTAATACAGTTTTGGTGGATGTATCTGCAAATCGCGAACAAATGTTAGCGAGAATGAAGCAAAAAACACGGTACAACGTAAGGCTGGCTGAAAAGAAGGGCGTTCGATTGCGTATAGGAAAACTAGATGATCTTCCCATGCTTTTCAAAATGTATGCTGAAACTTCCGTCCGCGATGGATTTGTAATCAGGGATGAAGGGTATTATCGGGATGTTTGGGAAAAATACATGAAACTAGCTGGTGTCGATGATCGGCCCTTTGCTGAGCCATTGATCGCAGAGGTAAATGGCGAACCGGTCGCCGCAATTTTTGTTTTCTACTTTGCGAAGCGCGCATATTATTTATATGGCATGTCGCTTGATGCACATCGCGAAAAAATGCCGAATTATCTGCTGCAGTGGGAAGCCATGCAGCGGGCAAAGGGGAATGGTTGTTCCGAATATGATCTATGGGGCGCGCCTGATGAATTCAATGAGACCGATACGATGTGGGGAGTTTTCCGCTTCAAGGAGGGGTTGGGGGGCGAGGTTATACGTACATTGGGCGCGTGGGATTATCCCGCCGGCTCACTTTGGTATAAAACCTATACAAAGATCATTCCGCGTGTATTGGGTGTAATGCGAGCGCGCGGCAAGTCACGTACGGAGAAGGAGTTGGGATAGCTACATTATTGGAGATTTGGGAGCAGCCATGATTCCAAGAATACTTTTTGCTCATTTACCCACACCTATTGAATCCATGCCGCGTCTTACGGATTTCTTGGGTGGTCCGCAATTGTTCGTCAAGCGTGATGACCAGACCGGACTTGCTTTTGGCGGCAACAAGACCCGCAAACTGGAATTTCTCGTCGCAGAAGCGCGCACACAAGGTGCTGATATGCTGATCAGCGCCGGGGCTCTCCAATCGAACCATTGCAGACAAACAGCGGCAGCAGCGGCCAAGTTTGGTTTTGAATGCGTTTTGGTATTAACAGGTCAATCTCCAACGCAAGCGACGGCTAATTTATTTCTTGATGAATTATTCGGTGCAAGGATCGTCAATGTCTCCGACCGCACCGATCGGGATCGAGTTTTAAAAGAAACATTTGACAAAGCCGTTGGGGAAGGAAAAAAACCGTATCTTGTTCCATATGGTGGTTCAAGTTCGACAGGGGCGTTAGGTTATGCATTCGCGATGGAAGAATTCATCAAACAAGGTGTTCCTGCAGATTGGATTGTATTTGGCACTTCATCCGGCGGAACACATGCGGGTCTGGTGCTTGGTCAGCGGGTTTTCGAATTCAAAGGGAAAGTCCTGGGAATTAGTATTGACGAATCAGAAGACTGGCTAAGATCCAATGTTTCGAGACTGGCATCCGAAACTAGCGGGCGGCTTGGAAATCATATCGAGTTCAAACCTGCCGATGTCCTGGCTAATGCCGATTACTGTAACGCAGGCTATGGCGTATTGACAGATGCCGAGCGCGAAGCCGTCAGGTTATTTGCAAAGATGGAAGGCTTATTACTCGACCCGGTTTACACAGGCCGGGCCGCGGCAGGTCTAATAGATTTGATCAGGCGGGGATTTTTTAGTAAAGGTGAGAAGGTTCTTTTCTGGCACACCGGGGGTCAACCGGCTCTGTTTGCGGAGAATTACCTAAACAAGATCTAAATCAATGCATGAATGGTTTAATCAAGACAACTTCGCGTAAGCGACTCGCCGGTCCCAACATTGCAGCCATTCGAGCTATTTTGTTCACGTAATACATCATTATACAATTCTGTCATCGTAACCAATTTAAAACCTTGCCCGGCAAGATAGGGCAAGACCTTGGCGGTAATCGAAACATCCAGCCTGTTATTATTTGGATCTTCGTACGTATGCATTTGCACAATATCGCCATTTTGGGTATGAGAAGCATTGAGCAGACCATCATCGATATTTGGCGCCTCGTAGCCTATGGAAAACAGGGTAGGCACGAGGCCTCGTTCCCGGCACAATGTCTGAAATGACGCTGTGAAATCATCACCGGGTGGCCTGGCAAAATGTACTTCGGGTTTAAATCCCAGAATGTGCTGCACCGTGTTCATCCACTCGTCGAAATCGGCAACCATCTGTTTAGATGACATGACGATCGGGTCGAAGTGATGCATTGTATGATATCCGATCTCGTGCCCTCTTTCGAATAGCTGTTTCCAAACTCCGGGGCGGACAGTTTCATCGATCACCATGGCATCGCCGACGGCGAAAAAAGTGAAATGGAAATCCGGATACGGTGTGAGCATATCATTAAGTTGTACTAGTACTTCAGGGTGCCAGCAATCGTCGAAAGTCATTGCGATGCGCGGGTAAAAACGGCTGCCATGATAGATCGGGGGTAATGCCTGTGTGGAAACCGCTTCCGCCAGGTCAAGATTACTGAAGACCGATGCCAGGAAAGCTGCGCCGCCTAATTTCAGGAAATCACGTCGTGAAAGCATGTTAGGGATTTAACCATAAGAAAATGAGAATTTCAAGATTAAAAAACCTGCATGTGTTGAAATAGTGACCACTTTACACTTACCACCTCTCCCAATGCACCAGTTCTTCCAAAGCTTTCCGTCCGCCTTTCTTCGGTTTCGCTGATAATTTATTTTCGTCCGCCGGATAACCAAATGACAACGTGAGACGTAAATGCAGGGAGGGTGGGAATCTCAAAATTCCGCGCGCTTTATCTGCGTCGTAAATCGAAGCAGGACATGAACCGACGCCCAATTCCCAGGCAGCCAACTGCATATAAGCCGCGGCCTGACCCGCGTCGAACATCGTCTGGAATTTGGCCGTTGGTTCGGTCGTGAGGATCGCTACGGCCAATGCGGCACCCGCCAGGTGTCCCGCCGACTCCCCACATTCAGATAAGGCCTTGAGAATGGTTTTTTCCTGGATGGCAATGAATTGCCAGGTCTGTTCGTTTTTCGATGACTGTGATCGCCGCCCGGAATTCAGAATGGCAAGAATTAC
>CAZPCR010000208.1:0-5577 GCA_964585035.1 uncultured Anaerolineaceae bacterium | reverse complement strand
TATTAATTGCTTGGAAGCCCTGCTCATGCAAACTATTCATCATTATTTGGAAGTTACTTGTATTTATATTTTTAGGATCAGCTACATTTGCCTCACCTTTATCAATTCCATGAATCATCACTGCCATTACGACCGTTCCAGGCGTAGAGTTCGTGGAAGTCCATTTATCCTTCAAATATTGGCAGCTATCCTGAATATAGGTATGCGGCGTGTCTAGCGGATTGAGGGTTTTGGTCGAGAATGTAGGGGGCAAGGCAGGTGGTGTACGCGCTACAGTCGGCGAGGGAATCACCGTTTCTGTGGGAGATGGGGTTACAGCTGCTTTTGTCTGTTGAATGGACGCAAGAGCCGTTTGAACGGCAGCGGTTATTTGAGCGTTGACATCCACAGAAGGTGATCCAGGCTGGCAAGCAGCGAGAATCATGGCTACTAGCGAAAGAATACAGAGGCGGGAGAGTGTTTGTCGAGACATAGGTTAAATTCTACCTTAAAGTATCGGGACGTTTGCCTGACGCAAACGTCCCGATAATCGACTTCTACCAGTTGATCACTGACTGAAGGTTAATCGTTACAATCGCCTTTAATGAAGGCTTCAACCATATCGCGGCAGACATTATCTCGGAACTGCTTTGGAGGAGTCTTGAAAAAATACGATGATGGGCCAACGATCGGACCGGAGAGGCCGCGGTCAAGGGCGATCTTGGCACAGCGGACAGCATCAATAACCACGCCTGCGGAATTGGGGCTGTCCCAAACTTCGAGCTTCGTCTCAATATTAAGAGGCACATCGCCAAAAGTGGTGCCCTCCATCCGAATGTAAGCCCACTTTCGATCAGACAGCCACGGTACATAATCCGAGGGGCCGACGTGCACATTATTTGCGCCGATGTTGTAGGGGATCATGCTGGTTACGGCACCGGTTTTCGATATCTTTTTCGATTCAAGACGCTCACGTTCCAGCATATTCAAAAAGTCGGTATTGCCGCCAAAGTTAAGCTGATAGGTGCGGTCGATCCGTACACCGCGGTCAACGAACAGGCTGGTGAGAGCGCGGTGCAGAATGGTGGCTCCAACCTGCGATTTGATGTCATCACCGAGTAAAGGAAGTTTGGCTTCACGGAAACGCTTGGCCCAATATTCCTGTGATGCAATAAAAACCGGAATGCAATTGACGAAAGCACAGCCGGCTTCGAGGATCTGTTCGACATACCACTTGGTAGCCATTTCCGAGCCCACCGGTAGATACGAAACGACGACGTCTGTTTTGGTTTCTTTGAGGAGCTTTACAATGTCAGCTGTGGGACCGGGGGCCTTTTCGATGACCTCTGAAAGGTATTTGCCCAGCCCATCGTGTGTCATACCCCGCACAACAGGGACACCCAGGTTCGGAACATCGCTGAATTTGTAGGTATTGTTAGGTTCTGCAAAAATAGCTTCGGAAAGGTCTTTTCCAACCTTGGTCACATTGATGTCGATCCCTAATGTAAACTCAATATCATGGATGTGATAACCACCCAGGTTGACGTGCATTAATCCAGGGACGGTTTCATCATCAGGTGTATCCTTATAAAACTGCAGACCCTGCACCAGAGAAGAGGCGCAGTTACCCACGCCGATAATCGCCACACGAACTTTCTTATTTGCCATTCCATTGTCTCCTTCTAACCGGTTATAATTTTGTTACTTATGACTGACGACCGACTGATTCGTTTCGAACGACTTTCCGAAGTGATGCGTGACTTAACTCACGCGGTCGAAATCGAACCTTTTTTGCAAAAAGTGGTTGCCGCAGCGAGCGAACTCACCGACAGCGAAGCGGCCTCCATTTTGGAGCTTGACGAGCAGGGCGAGTCACTCCGCTTTTTAGCTGCGCCCAAGGTTCACAAGGATGCGCTGCGCGTGGTGCGTGTGCCGGTAAACGCCAGTATGGCCGGCTGGGTTGTGCGAGAGCAGAAACCGCTCGTAAGCCCGGACGTCACAACGGATAACCGGCATTTTAGCGGTGTCGATTTCACTTTAGCCTATAAAACGCATACATTGCTCGCCGTTCCGCTGACCGTCAGGGGAAAAACGCTCGGTGTGCTGGAAACAGTCAATAAGAACAAGGCTCATTATACCGAGGATGATGTCTTAATCCTAGAGACGCTAGCGGCGCCCCTCGCGGTCTTTTTACAGAATAATTATCTCCAAAACCGGATCGAAGCGAGTTCCAGCCAACTCTCGGAACTCGATCACCTTAAAACCGATTTTATTGCCATCACTTCCCATGAATTGCGTACCCCTTTGGGCGTGATCCTGGGACATGCCACATTCCTGCGAGAATTACTAGATAAGGAATATGTCGAACAGGTGGATGTGATCATCAAGAATGCCTCCCGGCTCAAGGAGATCATTGAAAGCCTGGCGAGCATGGATAATTATAAGACCGGTTCGGCCCGTCTCCATCCGCAAGTGGTTTCGATGAAACACATTATTGAAGAAGTGATTGCTTCACTTTCAGACATGGCTTCAGAGCAAAATATTACATTGACGACTGAGTCAGGCGGAGATTACCTTCTCATAGAAGCCGATGAAATCAAGATTTCCATGGCATTAAGCAACCTGGTTAGGAACAGCATTACTTTCACGGATGCCGGAGGTCACGTTTTGGTCAAGAGCGATTCTCTTCCGGGTTATGTCAAGGTCTCAGTGATCGACGACGGCATCGGCATTCCCATGAAGGACCTGCCCCATATTTTCGAGCGTTTCTTCCAGGTCGAATCACACCTGACACGCCGGCACAATGGAATGGGATTGGGCCTTTCGGTAGCAAAAGTAATGATCGAAATACATGGTGGTCGCATCTGGGTTGAGAGTTTGGAGGGCAAGGGCAGCAATTTCACTTTCCTCCTGCCCATCAAAACACTCGTATTTGAAACCACCCCCCAAGTTATATTGCCCTGATCTAAAGCACAGCGGATAATCCACAAATCAATTAATATTATGGAACCCTCTTTTGTAATTGCCGGGGCCATCACACGTGAATATATCCTGCCACCTTTCGGCAAACCCTTGTTGGATGTCGCAGGCGGAAGTGCACTCTATGCCTCGGGAGGGTTGATCGTCTGGGAAAGCGACATCGGCTTGCTGGCACGTGTCGGTGAAGATTATCCTCGTCCGTGGTTGAAGCAGCTTGAAACATACGGCATCGATATCAGTGGGATCGAAATCCTGCAAAAGGGCCTCGATTTGCGCGCCTTTTATGCTTATAACGAAAAGTTCGAGCTCACACACGGCACACCGGTATCGCAGTTTGCGCGCCGAGCGCTCACCTTTCCAAAATCCCTGCTGGGATATCAAGTGCCATCCGAAAGACAGAAGGAAACCAAAAAGGCAAACCCGACTCCGCCAATCATCATGGAAATACCCGCGGAGTATCGTCAGGCGCGCGCCGTCCATTTGTGTCCGATGGACTTTGCCATCCATAATCAGCTAATTACGGCTTTCAAAGCCGGGTCGGTTACAACGCTTACTCTCGACCCGTCACCGGCCAGCATGACACGCACTAATTACAAAGATCTACGTTTCCTTCTCACAGGGTTGACAGCTTTTCTTCCATCGGAGGAAGAATTGCGCGGTCTCTTCTGGGGCGAAACACATGACTTATGGGAGATGGCTGCGGCAGTCGGTGAGTATGGATGCGAGGTGGTAGTTGTGAAACGCGGTGGCCAGGGACAGGCGGTCTTCGATGTAAAGGGCAGGCACAAGTGGGAAGTGCCTGCTTATCCCGCACGTCCAGCAGATACAACCGGTGCGGGCGATGCATTTTGCGGTGGATACTTGGCAGGCTTTAAAAAGACATATGACCCGCTGCAGGCCGCGCTTTACGGAAACGTTTCGGCTTCGCTCAAGGTGGAAGGCAGTGGAGCATTTTATCCGCTGGAGGTATTGCCGGGATTGGCAGAGGCGCGTCTGAGTGCGTTAAAAGATTTGGTGAGAATGGTTTAAAGACGGGCCATCGATAAATAATATGAACAATCCTTATGTAAACCGGCTGCTCGACCTTGCAGTTCAAATTCAACAAATTCCCGCACCGACCCTGGACGAGAAAAAACGCGCCGAGTATGTGCACAATTTATTCCTGTTGGAAGGTTTGCAAGATGTTTCTACTGACGCCATTAATAATGTCTTTGGCCGACTGGCGGGCAGAAGAAAAAAACAGCCATTAATCGTATCTGCACATCTCGATACGGTATTTCCAAGGAATACGAGCCTGCACTTCACGCGGGAGGAAGATCGCATCTATGGGCCGGGTATCGGAGATAACTCACTGGGAGTGGCCGCCCTGCTCGGATTGATCTGGCTGCTGGGAGAACGGAAAATTAGATTACCAGGCGATATATGGTTTGCAGCGAATGTGAGTGAGGAGGGGCTAGGTGATCTGCGTGGCATGAAAGCAGTAGTGCAACGCTTTGGTTCGAATATTCAGGCTTATCTTGTACTCGAAGGGACAGCATTTGGCCATGTTTATCACCGGGCTATTGGCGTGCAGCGTTTCCGGATAACCGTAACAACTGCAGGTGGACATTCATGGTCGGATTATGGACAGCCTTCTGCAGTCCATGAGTTGGCGCAGATCGTGACCCAGATCACGGCGCTATCGTTACCAACGGATCCACGTACGACCTTAAATGTAGGTTTAATAAACGGCGGCACAGGCGTGAATGTATTGGCTTCGGGAGCTTCCCTCGAATTGGACTTGAGGTCTGAAGCCCCGAAGGCATTGAACGATTTAGTTCAGAGAGTGGAGGAAAAGATCAACTTGGCCAACAGAGAGGGTGTAACTGTCGAAATGGAGGCCATCGGGCACCGCCCGGCAGGAGAGGTCGCCATAGATCATCCGTTTGTAAGACTGGCCGATGAATGTCTATCCGAGCAAGGCGTTAGGGCAGTATTTACTTCCGGTTCAACTGACGCCAATATACCCCTCAGCCTGGGGTATCCCGCTCTGGTTTTAGGGATCACATCCGGTGGCGGCACGCATACTGTGCACGAATACATCGATACGGTACCGATTGAAAAAGGGATGGAGCAGTTGGTGAGCTTTGTAAGTAGGGTTTGGGATTTCTGATAACTTTGTAGTTACTCAACCTTTGCCTCATGCTGAAAGCCTTAAGCAAATGATACCGAAATAAAATAACGTGTGCGGGGCATTTACCCCGCACACGTTATTTTATTTCGAAGGATTTTTTGTGAGGCCAATGAGGAGATAACTTACTTTAATCCCAGAACTTCATATACATCCAGGGGATGAGTCTTGCCTTTAACCGTCAACGGGGTAAAGGGCCTGGCGTCTACTTGTTTCTGTACACGCTCATACGCTTCGCGGCTGAGAAGGATCTGATTCTTAGCCGAGTTCTCCTGGATTCTTTTTGTGGTATTGATGCTGTCGCCAATGGCCGTGTACTCGAGTCGTTTCTCGGTACCGATCAAACCCAGCACGGCTTCTCCGTAATGAATGCCGAGGCCAAAATCGAGATGCGCTTCCGCCGGTAATTCCTTGTGTAATTTTGCGATCGAGTCACGAATGGCGAGGGC
>CAZPCR010000207.1:0-5600 GCA_964585035.1 uncultured Anaerolineaceae bacterium | reverse complement strand
TGCTTCGAGATGATGTACGCGCTTTCAAGCGCCTGCCCGATGAGGTTGCCATGGCCGCGCTCCGAAATATTTCCAGCCTGGTAGCCGGCATCTTCACGGCCAGCTCCGGAGCTGGGCCCACGCTTTCAGATGGCGGCGCGTTGTTCAATTCAACAGCCACGACCACGGCCGGAGGCCATGCCAATTTGCTGACGACCGCACTTGGCACGGACCTGGTCGCATGGCGCGCAGTGGAAGCCGCCATGTTCAAGAAACCCATGCACGTTAAGAACGCGGCCGGTTATTACGGCACCGGCAAGCCACAAGCGGTCAAGCCCAAGTTCCTGTTAGTGCCGCAGGACTTGAAGGGCGCGGCCGATGATCTGTTCTTGAAGTCATGGAACGCGGCCGGTGTGAATATTCCTTACGGCGCGGTATCTCCCATCGCCGTGCCCGAATGGACAGACGCTAATGATTGGGCTGCTGTCGCAGACCCGAACATTCTGCCAGGCATCATGATCGGCGAGATCTTCGGCCTGCAGCCGCAGGTATTCCTCGCCGGTTCAGAGAGCGACCCCGCCATGTTCGCCAACGATGAAAGCCGAATCAAGGTTCGGCAGTTCCTTGCCGTTGGTATCGCAAACTGGCGCGCGCTCGCAAAGAACAACGTTCCGTAATCAATCGTAGGGGCGAGCGACCCGCTCGCCCCTTTCAACCAAATCCAAATTCAAAGGAGACCAGACCAATGAGCAAAGTAATAAGCAAGACCTATAGCAAGTTCATCGTGCCGATGGTTCTTTTTTTCGCCTTGCATGCTGAGTTCGTCAAAGCGGCATGGGTGAAGAATGGACAACTCGGAGGCTATGTTCATGACACGAACATGGCGCAATATATCCCGCCCGTTTCCTGCCATTTCGTTGTCGGCACATGGACGCAGGCGGCCGGCTCGGTATCTGGAACCATCGCCATGCACAAAGCAGCTGCGGCCGAGACCAATGTCATTACGATACCGATCACCATTCCATCGAACGCCATCGCCAACAAGGGCGCATATCTCAAGAGCATCGAAATCGATTATGAGGTACTTGTTGCCGATCTCACCAGCAGCACGCCAGTGGTTAATCTTGTCACACGCGGCGCTGAGGGTGCGGTTGCTGTCGTGGCCGCTCAGACTTTCACGCAGACGCCAGTCCTGGCTACTGCAAAGACAGTCGGAAAGCACAAGTTAGTGCTGACCATCACCACGCCATTTTGGGTTTCAAATCTTCAATATGTGATGGTCCAGCTGACCAATGTCGCGCCGGCTACCACCACATTCGATCTGCTGAGCATCGTCGCCAATTACACCGAGCGGATGTAATGGACGATTATCGCCCTTCCTCCATCGTTGTATCTCTCTGCAAGAAGCTGCACGCTTTGCCGATTGCAGAGAGTGACCGTCTAAAAACGGATGGTGTTCTTGTGATCGTCGTCGCGGATGGCCGCAAGCTGACCTTCACCAAAGACGACATCACGCGCACATTGACCGAGCCGGCCGTTGAAAATCCAACAGCCGCGCTCGAAGGCGCTTTGCATGCTGAAAGCAAGCCTGCAAAGACGCGCAAGAAAAAGGAGCAGACCAATGCTGAATAAATTTCAATTGCTTCTCCGGAGCCGCAAATTTTGGGCGTCGATCGTTGGCGTAGCGCTGATCGTGCTGCGAACCTACGTGCCGAATTTCCCTATCGCCGATGCCGATTTGACCAAGATCGTGTTCGTGATTGTCGCTTATGTCTTGGGGACCGGCCTCGAGGACAGCGCTCTCAGCTTGGCCAAAGTGACGAAGGGATAATTTTGGGATTTCGCGCCGACCGATAAAGAATGATGTCGGCGCTTATCTTCTCCTCCTGGGCGCAAGGGTTAATCCGCCCTTGCGCCCTTCGGTTTTAAGAAAGGATGTTCTATGTCAATTCAAATTTTGGATATCTATGAGGGCAATAAATTTGATGCAGATCAAGAGAAAGCCACAGGCACGGACGCAGTTCTGATCAAGGGCGGCCAGGGAGAGTATCAGGATTATGCCGCGCATGATTGTCATTACATCGATGATTGCGAGCGCGTGGGTTTGCCTTGGGGTATTTTTTGGCAGATGGATGCGCGCTATTCTCCGGAGAAGCATAAAGCTGCATTGAAGTTATTTCACGATAAAGAAGGCTTCGGCCGGCTCGGCCTCTGGCTGGCGTGCGAAAAGCCGTTCTACCCACTGCCTGATTTTTTGTACAGCAAAATGCCTTACGCATATTACAAGCCCATCGAAAGCGTTTGGCGCGGCATGTTCGATTACAGCGGCGCGTACCCGGGCATCTACACTTCGCCCGCCATGTGGAAATTGATTTTTAGTGCGTGCCCGCTCTCGTTACAGCAGGAGTTTGCCTGTAAGGCTAAATTGTGGGTGGCTCAATATGGTGTGACCGCTCCGGACCAGATCGGCCAGTGGAAGACGTATCACTTTTGGCAGTATGAAGCCGAGCCGGATTATTCTGTGTTCTCCGGCGCCGAGAGTGATTTCACTGATTGGTACGACCTGCCGGCAGCTGCGCCGATAAGTGAGCCGCCAGCGCCTACAGTGAGCGAAGATCGAGCAGCCATCCTGGACGAGGCTATCAAAGCGATCGAGGCGATCAAATGATTTTCGATATCCCACACGTTACCAATTTTGGATCTTCTTTCGGAAATCTCAAAGTGCAATGGGAGGTCGTACACCTCACGCCGGCGCGCAACGATAAAGCCGGCAGCTTGTTTGTTTATCTCGATATCGATTGGCTTGAATATATCCGCTACATGAACACAGCCGAAGCCTGGCAGTGGATGATCGGAGATTCAGGGACCATCATTTGGGGTATCAAAGATAAAAAGAATTTAGGTTCAAAGAAGAATAAGGCACGCATGCCGGTCATTGCGATCGGGGGAAATCAAATCGCTTATGACGATCTACAAAACGGATACGGTCAGGTGCAGGGAATGAGCGAGATAAATTATTTGTGCAAGCCAGCTGGCCAGCCTTGGTTTTGGCATCGGATTTATTGCGTGACGAAGTTGAAGCATGGCCAGGTCAGCGCGCCGCACGACACGCCGCACGGTCCTGCCTATATGCCCATCCTCGACGTGAACGCTTTCAAAAGGACGAAATCGCTCGCAGCCGGCGTGACGTATATCAAGGTCACATGAGCACATTCCCACAACGAATAAAGACTTTCACTCGTTGCTTTCCCCGCTTTACTTTGGATGGCGGCGGCATCCAAATGCGATCGTACCAGCTCGAGCCGGCAGCTGCCATCCTTGAAAGTGTCAAGCGGAATTTAGGCCGCTCGTTTGTGGTCATCATTTCTCGCCAATCCGGAAAGGATGAATTAGCCGCCAATCTCAAGGCTTATTTACTTTGCCGGTTCGCCGGTGAGGAGAGCGGAATTGTGGAAGTGAATCCAACCTATAAGCCGCAGACCATAAATGCGATCATGCGCCTCGAGCGCCGCATGAATACCAATTACATGACGCGCCTGTATTGGAAAAAGAGATCTGATTTCATGCGTTTTATGGGCAAAGCGACGTGTTCTTTTCTCTCCGGAGATGCGTCCGCAAATGTGGTCGGTGCAGTAGCTTCGCTCCTGCTGATCGTGAATGAGGCGCAGGATATCGAGCCGGCTATTTATGACAAAAATTTCGCTCCTATGGTTGCGTCGACTAACGCTACGCGTGTGTTTATGGGTACTTCTTGGACCTCTCAAACCTTACTTGCAAGAGAGCTGCGAGCCGCTCGGCAGGCAGAGCAAAGGGACGGTCATCGTCGCGTATTCTTATATACGGCCGATGATGTGCGAAAGGTTGTGCCGGCCTATGGTCATTATGTCGATGGTGAGATCAGTAAGCTCGGCCGACAGCATCCACTTGTTAAGACGCAGTATTTTTGCGAGGAGATCGATGCGCAGACTGGCATGTTCCCTGCAGTTCGCCGCGCGCTGATGAAAGGCGATCAGCCGGCGAAGGATAAACCTATTGACGGACAGGTTTATGTTTTCAGCATTGACGTGGCCGGCCAGGACGAAGTCGCGTTCAATGACCCTGAGAGCCAATATCTCAAGAACCCCGGGCGTGATGCGGTCACGCTCACGATAAGCCAGGTCGATTTAAGCGAATTGGAAACTTTGCAAGCGCCGATCTTTCGTGCCGTGCATCGTGAGCAGTGGACAGGCCGCAATCACATGGCGGTATTCGGTAAGCTGATGGCGCTGGCCGACAACTGGAAGCCGATGTATATCGTGATGGATGCGACCGGAGTAGGGGAGGGGCTTTGGGCGATGATGGAGCACAGATATCATGAGAAGGTCTTGCCCGTGAAGTTCACAGCGCAAAAGAAATCGGATATCGGATATCACTTCATCGGTATTATAGAGACCGGCCGCTTTCGTGATTGCTGCCCGACGCCCGAAGTGGACGAGCAGTATGCCGCTTGCGTGAGCGAGGTTCTTGTTGGACCTAATCACACGCTGCGCTGGTCGGTTCCCGAAGGCCGGCGCAATTCAAACGGCGAGTTAATCCATGACGACATCATAGTAGCGGATGCGCTCATTAGCGAAGTTGATGGCTTGGAATGGATTATTTCAACCGAGACAAAGATCGTGCAGGGAATTGACCCACTCAAAGAAATGGATGGTAATTTCTAATGACAAATACTCGCGTAGTTTATATTTCCGAAATCACCACCGGCAGCAAGTTCAGGACCATCGCCACGAATACAGCGAAGGCCAAGGCCGCAAAGAAGCGAGGGGTTAAGTGGGCTTCCTGCATTCCAAAAGATAGCGGAGGCAATTTCTTACAGCCATTCACGCGTGACGTAGCAAATCCAGCACCACGAAGAAAGACAGTCTGGAATGCGACGTTCGGTTGGATAACTCAATGGCCTCCCACGTTCAATATCTTTAACAAGCCGTGCCCCTGGGCGATTGGTCACACGTTCAGCCAGGAGAAAGCGGATTATTCGGGTTACAGCCTGATCGGTGCTACCGGCCAGACAAATACCACGTTCGATATCAAACCCATTAAATCAATTGGGTTTGGCAAATAGTAGGGGCGATGCCATCGGCTCGCCCAAAGGAGAATAGATCATGAGTTCAACACTCACCGCACTTATAGCAAAGCTTCAACCGCAGTTACTTGATAACGGCACGCTGTTCACAACTCCCACGTGTACCGTCGCATTCAGGGAGGCGCTTCGCAAGTGGAATATGGTTGCGCCGGTGCATGCTGCCACGATCATTGACGTAGTGCCTTCGCAGTTCGAATATATGCTCAATGATGCTACGTTCGGCACCATCCTCGACATCGAAGGGGTTTGGCTGCAAGACCCGATCGTTAATGGCGAGAATGATGTCGCGCAGATTTATGATTATTATTTCGAGAATAATCAGCCCGCCGTCCGCTTGCGTTCATCGCTGGCCAGCGGGCATTTGATTGTCAGGTACACCACGCCGCACACCGTGCCAGGTCTCGACAGTGCTGCAGATGGATTGATGTCTGCAGATCAGGAGCAGGTTCTTATTGATGGCGCTTGTGTTGAAGCGATTAACACCAGACTTTCATCGCTG
>CAZPCR010000206.1:0-5638 GCA_964585035.1 uncultured Anaerolineaceae bacterium | reverse complement strand
CCGCCAGGCATCCAAACGCTATGCGATCGAACGGACGACGCGGATCATGCTGGACCATTACGAACGGCTTGTTTACTCTTCACGTCCTCGCCGTGAAAGTTGGGAAGTCCGCCTGCGAGGTCTTTTGGAAAAATACCTGCAATGACTCGCAATCAGCGCGTTGGGAAATGGGGTGAGGAAGCCGCGGCAGGATATTTGAAAGAACGCGGCTACGAGATCGTAGCTGCCAATGTCCGCACACCGTATGGCGAGATCGACCTGATCGCAAAAAAAGACGGCTTCCTGGTTTTTGTCGAAGTCAAGGCGCGTACATCGAAAACCTTTGGGCCGCCCGAAGTGGCGGTTACGCCGCGCAAACAACAGCACATGCTGGCCTGTGCTGAACATTATGCACAGCAAAACTCAATAGACCATTGGCAGATTGACGTAATCGCTGTCGAACAAGTAGAAGGCAGACCGGAGATCACTCATTTTGAGAATGCAGTATCGTAATTTGGTTTTCGTAGATCGAATGTCATAATTAAATCAATGTCAAACACAAATCAACCCCTGATCCTTATCGTCGGTCCAACCGCGGTTGGTAAGACAGAAATAGCCATCCAACTCGCTGCGCGGCTGGATGGCGAAATAATTTCGGCGGATTCGCGGCTTTTTTACCGTGGCATGGACATTGGTACGGCGAAACCCTCCCACGAAGAACTTGCTCGCATCCCTCACCATTTGATCGATATCGCCGATCCCGATGAAATCTTGAGCTTGTCCGTCTTCCAAAAAATGGTGCACGCCGCGATCGCGGATATTCAAACCCGGGATAAATTGCCCATCCTCGTTGGCGGTACCGGGCAATACGTCCGGGCTGTGACGGAGGCCTGGACCCCACCGGAAGTGAAGCCGAATACCAGGTTGAGGGATGAATTAGAGAAGATTGCCTACAGCCACCATCAGACGGATGAAGTAGATATCGAAACGAATGCCGAGGATATAAAAGCAATGGAGGGGAAAAAGTGGCTTTACGAAAGGTTAAAATCGCTTGATCCAGAAGCAGCACAAAATATAGATGTACGTAATTTAAGACGGACGATACGGGCGTTGGAAGTAATTCTAACAACCGGAAGGAAATTCTCAGAGCAACGCCGACAAGGACCTTCGCTTTACGACCTCATAACTATCGGGTTGATTCGCCCACGCCCCGAGCTTTATGCGCGCATTGACGAGCGCATTGAAGCAATGTTCAAGGCAGGCCTGCTGGATGAAGTCAAAGCCTTGCTTGCAAAAGGCTACTCGCGCGAATTACCGACAATGTCTGCCATCGGGTATCGGGAATCCATCAGGATGATCGAAGGAGAATGGAGTCTGGAGGAGGCTAAAATCGCTATGCGGCGCGCCACGCGGGCTTTCGTCCGCAGGCAGGCAAACTGGTTCAAAGAGTCGGATCCAAATATCAAATGGTTCACAGCTCAAATGGGTGTGGAAAAAGAGATCGAGGAATATCTTCAGGCTGTTATCGCCGCTTCGAAAAGAATATAATACGCAGGTGTTGGGTTGACTTTTGATTTTTTCGGTATATACTCCCGATAACCGCCAAGGAGACCCATTATGAATGACCGCCCGTGGATCGCGCATTACGATAAAGGGGTGCCAGCCACCCTG
Source organism: uncultured Anaerolineaceae bacterium (assembly GCA_964585035.1). GTDB lineage: Bacteria > Chloroflexota > Anaerolineae > Anaerolineales > Villigracilaceae > Fen-1038. Next base: position 3,988 of record CAZPCR010000206.1, on the reverse strand, counting down.
GATTATCCGGAAGAGCCGCTGTTCCATTTCCTTGAAAAATCGGCCCAAAAATATCCTGACCGCGCCTGCACGATCTTCAAAGGTGCGGTCATATCGTTTAAAGAGATGAACGAGCGCTCCGATAGTATCGCGGCCGCCCTGGTTGACATGGGGATGAAGAAAGGCGACCGCGTGGGTATTTTCATGCCTAACTCGCCGCAGTTCATCATGGCCTACTTTGGGATTCTAAAAGCAGGGGGGGTGGTTATCGCTACAAACCCACTCTTCACGCCACCCGAGATCGCCTATCAGGCCGCTGATGCAGGCATTGAGATCATGTTCGTTATGACCAATTATTACAAAACCATCAAAGCCGCGCAGCCCAAAACGAAGATCAAAAAATTGATCGTTACGAATTTGAAAGAGGCGCTGCCGCCTCATTTGCGCCTGTTGTTTACGCTTGGACGCGAAAAGAAAGGCGGATTTCGGATCGAGGGCGGATTGGCCGAAGGCGACGTCTGGATGAAAGACTTGCTCGCCAAATATCAACCCTCCCAGCGCCTCGCTGTAGATGTCAGACCAGATGACACAGCCCTTTTCCAATACTCCGGCGGAACGACAGGCGTCGCGAAAGGCGTCGTTGTTACGCATCGCAACCTGGTAGCGAACACATTACAGATCAAAAGCTGGTTCGTTACGATGGAAGAAGGCAGGGAAATCATACTAATCGCAATCCCATTATTCCATGTTTATGGCATGGTTGCCGGACTCAGCTATGCCGTTGCCATAGGTGCCACGATGGTCATCATACCGAACGCGCGCGATATCCCGGACGTGCTTGAGAATATTAATAAATATCATCCCACCAATTTTCCAGGCGTTCCCACATTATATAATGCGATTAATAATCACCCGGACGTAAAATCGGGAAAAATAAACCTGCGCTCCATCAAGGCCTGTATATCGGGTTCGGCCCCCCTGATGCGCGAGACCAAGGAGAAGTTCGAGGAGCTAAGCGGTGGAAAGGTTTTCGAGGGATACGGTTTATCCGAAGCGCCGACTGCTACACATGTCAATCCCTTGCTCGGTAATAACAAAACAGGCTCGATCGGTTTACCTATAACCGATATGGAAAGCAAGATCATCAACCTCGACGATGGCGAGACGGAGATGCCGCTTGGCGAGATCGGCGAGCTGGTCATCCACGGCCCTCAGGTGATGAAGGGTTATCATAATATGCCGACAGAAACGGCCAACGCTCTCCGCACACTCAAGGACGGCAAGACCTGGTTGTTTACCGGCGATATTGCTCGGATGGATGAGGATGGTTATTTTTATATCGTCGACCGTAAGAAGGAATTGATCAAACCCGGAGGGTTCCAGGTTTGGCCGCGTGAGGTGGAAGAAGCTATTGCTGCTTATCCGAAGGTTATGGATGTCGGCGTTGCTGGTATACCCGATCCCTATCGCGGTGAAACCGTTAAGGCCTGGATCGTGCTAAAACCGGGCGAGACGGCGACCGTGGATGAAATCAAGGCTTTCTGCAAGGAAAGACTGGCCGCGTATAAGGTGCCCAGTCACTTTGAATTCCGGAAGGAGCTGCCCAGGACCACCGTCGGAAAGATCCTGCGCCGTGAATTAGTGAGACAACATAATGAAACGGAAACCGTGAAAAATTAAAGGGTTTACCTTCCTAAAGATAACCTGAGCTGGCTGACAACTCGTTCCATATCCGGTTGGTTGTAACGCTGGTCACACGGGAGCGTCATGATTTCGGCAGCCAATCGATGGCTGGCTTCAAATTCGGAGGGTACGAAATCTGCGATTGGCCAGTGGATCTGTGGGTAAATATTTTGTGCGAAAAGAGCCTGCCGGATGCGGTCTCTCTCTTTTAACTGTACAGGAAATCCCAGGGGGACCACATCTCCGGGTAATTCCGGGATTAATGCAATTTGCCCCAGTTCCGATGCAAGGAATTTATAGTTATCGCGCCGTCGTTCGGAAACCTTCTGCCAATCCACGGCATGCTTTAATACCAGCAGACTTAATTCACTCATTCGAAATGGCTCCAGGGGAGCACTCGCTTCGGTTTTTTGGAATATTTCGAACCATTTCCTTTCGCCGCCATGCCGGTCGAATTCTGCCCTTAATATGGAAGCCCTGGTTGCCTCCATCCACCAGAGGGAAGGTGATGATGCAAGTCTCTCATCTGGCAATTTTGCTCCATCCAGGGCCATTAGAATTCCACCTTCGGGAATGCCAACGAACTTGCGTGGGCTTAATACAATATAGTGTGAATGTTGGTTAAAATGATCCCTACATAACGCCTGGGCGGCATCTTCTATCACCCAGGCTCCACGACGCCTTGCTTCAGCACCCCACTCTCCCCATTGATCGAAACCAAAATAGTCTATAAACAACACCATATCGTTCGCTTGAATTTCAGTGAGCCAACCTTCTTTAGCAATCTTGAGTTGTTCGTTTATGGCGTAAAAACGCACCTTCGTCAATTGAATAGGGAAAGCGCCCATTAGCACTTCGCAAAGATAGGACGGCAGCCACACGGTTTTTGGATGAAGTGTCCGAGCAAGTAAAGTAAAGGCTGATCTAGCAGTCGCCAACAGCAGGTAAGGTTCTGCAAGAAATGGAGGATTATCTGTCTGAGCCGGAAATTTTTCGAGAGCGGACAACTCCAGACCGAACATTCCTCCAATAATTTCTGTTTCTGAAGATTTCATTTCTTTGTTAGTCACTTGGGGCCTTTCTTAATTATATACCCCGCCCCTTCTTCGACCAACCGCCGGCCCTTCCGCACATCCGCAAGGCAGCCTGCAGGTCACAAATCACTTACTCCCCGGATCACGGTACTCGCTCTTCGTAAATCCAAATGTAAAGCCCGGTCTGATCACAATCTATCAGGCCTGAAATTTTAATCGCATGTTGTGGGTTTGCTTAAGTGAAAAAATCTGTTATCGTTGTTGTCTATTAGGCTGGCAAAGAATACTGATGGTGCTTTTTGACCTGGTTAATGAAGAAAGCATAATTCGTCCATTTTTCTCAACCCTTAAATTTTTATCTGCCACTTGAATCGACATCCATTGCAAACAGGAATCCAGAGGTAACATGATTTGGGCGATCCTTCCTGATAGTTCCAAAACCGAATCGCTTCTCAACAACCTATATGAAGCGGATTTCAATTTGAACGATGTATCGGTGATAATTCAGGATATCCTTCTAAGGAACAAGATCGCAAAAGATCTTGGTCCCTTAAAAGGGGTGGGGTTGAATGACCTCGAGAAATCATTGATCAAGTTTGGGCTGTCAAAAGAAGATGCCGCGGGTTGCCATCAGGCAGTTATAGATGGAAAAGTACTGGTGGTCATGAGCGTAAACGAAAAAATCGCTCCCGTCGCCCTGGAAATGTTCCAGGATTATTCAGCCAAACTGATAAAAGGATAATTACATGAACAATCGCAGAGCGCCATCCATTCTTTCTATTGTCGTAGTCATTATCGTGTTGATATCTTATGCCTTGACTTCGATTAATAAAGGAAGTTCGCCAAGCACTACCTCATCTGGGCCTACCAGCACCCCGCAATCCGTAACACCCGGTTCCGGCAACCCGCTTGGTCAACGTACAAAAACAGCGGATTGTGTATCTTCAAATGCTCTGCCCGATCAGGCCTGTACTCCGGGCGCGATATTCCCCGATGCGACCAAGGACCAGATCTGTACACCCGGCTATTCTTCGCAAGTACGGAACGTCCCTGATTCAGTAAAAAACCAGGCCTATGCCGAATATGGGATCCTTTCACACACCACCGGCCAATATGAGGTGGACCATCTCATATTCCTGGAATTGGGCGGTTCCAATGATATTGCCAACCTTTGGCCCGAACCGGCCGACCCGAAGCCCGGCTTCCACGAGAAGGATAAAGTGGAAAATTACCTGCATGACCAGGTTTGTAATGGTAGTATGTCCTTACAGGATGCTCAATATAAAATCGTC
>CAZPCR010000205.1:0-5642 GCA_964585035.1 uncultured Anaerolineaceae bacterium | reverse complement strand
GGCCACAGGAGGTAAGAATGTCGGAACCACCCTAGTCTGCAGATTTGACCCGCATGCTCCGGAGGCGGGCTGTCAAAGCAGACCGATCATGGCATACCGGAAAACTGAAGGCGATCAATACCAAGGAGAGAAAACCATGGACGATAAAAATTACACCACCACGATCACGGTAACCCAATCTCCGCAGGAAGCCTACGCGGCCATCAATAACGTGCGCGGGTGGTGGACAGGAGAGCCGGGAGTAGAAGGCAGAACCGACAAACTCGGAGATGAGTTTACGTATCGCTACGGTGACATCCATTATTCCAAACAGAGGGTCACGGAATTAATTCCCGGCAAAAAAGTGGTGTGGCTTATACTGGACGCCGAGCTTAATTTTGTTAAAGACAAAAGCGAGTGGAAGGGCACAAAAGTCGTTTTCGAACTCTCAAAAAAGGGGGATAAAACCGAAATCCGCTTCACCCACGAGGGCTTGGTCCCCGACTATGAATGTTATGACTCCTGTTCGGATGCTTGGGGCTCTTATATCAAGGGTAGTTTACGGAAGCTGATCACCACCGGTAAAGACCAGCCCATTCCGAAGGAATAAACAGGAACGATGACGATGTAGAGGTTGGATACGAAAGAATTCCGAATTTTTGGATATGGGCGGGAGAACACCGCTCATATCCAAAAATTCGGGTATTTCATGCAGATGCTGTGAATTGTTACATTGACAGATCAGAACACATGTTCTATAATTCCACTTTCTTATTATTGTTGTAAATGTTTTAGACATTTAACTTTGGAGGTGTAACACCATGAGAAAAATAATCGTCCTATCATTTATTACATTAGATGGAGTCATGCAGGCACCCGGTGAACCCAAGGAAGATACATCGGGCGGTTTCAAATATGGCGGTTGGACTGCGCCGTATTTTGACGAGGCTGCCGGCAAGGTCATGGTAAAACAGATGAAACCTGCAGACCTTCTTTTAGGAAGAAAAACCTTCGAGATCTTTGCCTCCTACTGGCCTGAACACGCAGACATGTGGCCAGGTATCAATGATGTCACAAAATACGTGCTGTCGAATACCATGGATACATCAGATTGGGGAAACTCAGTGGTCCTGAAAGACGTGGAAGGTATTAAGAAGCTTAAAAGTTCGAAAGGATCTGACATTCAGGTGCACGGCAGCGGTCAGCTCATTCAACTGCTGTTCAAGAACGACCTGGTGGACGAACTGTGGCTCAAGACATTCCCAGTGACGCTTGGCGGAGGGAAGAAGCTGTTTGGCGACGGTACGATCCCGGCGGCATTTACACTCACGGAGAGTTTGGCTACACCATCAGGAGTGATGATTGCCAACTACAAGCGGGCTGGAAAAGTGGAGACAGGTACTGTTGGCGCTTAGGGAGAAATTACATGAGAAAACTCATTGCAGCCATCAATATGACACTTGACGGGTTTTGCGACCACACGGCAGGGATCGCAGACGATGAATTACTTCAACATTACAACGAGCTATTAGGTAACGCAGACACCCTTTTATACGGAAGGGTCATCTACCAACTGATGGAAAGTTACTGGCCGAGCGTAGTAAAAAAACCGACCGGCAACATACCCAGCGATGAATTTGCGGTATTAATAGACAACATTTCCAAAATTGTTTTTTCCCACACGCTGAAAAATGTGGATTGGAAAAATGCCAAGCTGGCAAAGGGAGGCATTAAAGAGGAAATCCGAGAACTTAAGCAACAAGCGGGTAAAAACATTTTAGCCGGCAGCCCAAGTTTAATTGCAACGTTGGCGCAACTCGATCTACTCGATGAATATCAACTGTGCGTTCATCCAATTATTTTAGGAAACGGTCTGCGATTATTTAAAAACATCACCGACAGAATAAATCTTAAACTTATAAAAACAAAAACATTCGGCTCCGGTACAATAGCGCTTTATTATGAGCCGGCAAAGACCGGTAAAGTTTAACAATCGCCATAGTTTTAATGATCTTTATTTTTGATTGTAGATCATGGCAAATTCCCCGGCAAAGTCTTTTATTTTTACTTTTCCTAAAACCGGGTGGTACCGATAGTAATCCTCATAAAACTTACCGCCGGGCGTACCTGCACTTGCATTCATTTCCACCAAACCGGTTGCTATGCGCGGATTCATCCCGGCAGCAAGCATGCCGTTGAGCATTTGTTCATCCGAAATAACGGCCCATTTCAAGTCGGGCTTGCCTATGGCTGCACCTAAAATATCTGCTATCTCATTGCAGGAAACTTCATCACTGGCCACATAACGCACTTTTCTGCCAACAAATGGAGTTGTGATTTCTTCCACAACGGCAGCGGCGATATCGATGGGAGAAACCCAAGGCTTAATAACATCTCCGCCGTAGTTTGAAACAATCATGCCCTGCGTTTTGATGACGGGTATAAAGGCCAATAAATTGCCGTAAAAGCCAACGGGACGCATAAACGTAATGCCGACATCGGACGGCAGTTGATCGATAATCTTTTCCGCATAGTAATGAAAAGAAAGAATACCATTGCCATGATCGGTATGAGCACCAATACTGCTGAGATGAACGACACGGTTGACGCCCGACTGTTGAATGGCCTGTTTGTAATTATTGCAAACCTTGCTAATTGCAGCATTGATGTCAAGATTTTGGTCAGAGTACCCCCCTGGACCCATCGTTTCCATCACATAAACAGCATCGGCGCCTGTAAAAGCCGACGATAGAAAATCGGCGTCTTGCATCGAGCCGATGGCCGCTTTGGCTCCCAAGGCCTCAATCTCCTTTTGTCTTTCGGCTTTACTGCTAATGACGGTGACGGAATGGCCCTTTTGCAGCAATTCCCGGGTAAGGGGCTTGCTAATACGGCCCAGTGAACCTGTTACTATAATTTTCATATTTTTTCCTTTTCAATTAATTGAGAGGTGGTAACTACTCAGGCCCTTTTTCCGGGTATTTTATGCAGGGGCTGTGAGTAAATGCTTGATGTTGATATAACAAATCTTGTTGTGCCGGGTCAGGCAGCGGCGCGCTCGGCGGTTGGCCGGCGGCGCAGGCTTGCCTGGCTGAGCGCCGGCGGGACGTAGTTGGCCGCGTCGGGGATCCCGACGTCGGTCCCCGGGGGAACGATCAGGTCGATGGCGTCCAGAATGTCGTCGGAAAGAACGACCTCGACGGCCGCGAGCAGATCGTCGAGCTGTTCCATAGTGCGCGGGCCGAGAATTGACGACGTCACACCAGGGTGGGCCACCGCGAAAGCCATTGCCAGATGACTCAGAGGCATACCGGCTTGCTCAGCCACAACGAGCAGCTGCTCCACCACGTCCAGCCGTTGTCCGTCGCTCATCTGTTTGGGGGCGAACTTGACGCGCAGGCTGTCGGGCAGCGGCTGGCTCTTGCGATACTTGCCGGTGAGCATGCCTCTCGCCAGCGGACTCCAAGCCATCACGCCCATCCCGTAGCGCTGGCAAACCGGAAGCACTTCGCGTTCGATGCCACGGCTCAGGATGGAGTAAGGCGGCTGCTCGACGCGAAAGCGTGCCAGAGCGCGCCGCTCCGCGACCCACTGCGCTTCCACGATGTCCGAGGCGGGGAAGGTAGACGATCCGATAGCGCGCACCTTGCCTGCGCGCATCAGATCGGTGAGGGCCGAGAGAGTTTCCTCGATATCGGTATCCGGTGACGGACGGTGTATCAGATAGAGATCGATGTAGTCGGTCTGCAAGCGGCGAAGCGAGGCCTCCACTTCATGGATCAGCCAGCGCCGCGAGTTGCCCTGCTGGTTCGGGTCGTCGCCCATCGTGCCGTTTACCTTGGTGGAGAGAACAACGTTCTCGCGCCGGCCTTTGAGAGCCTTGCCGACGATCTCCTCCGACACCCCCTGACTGTACCTATCGGCGGTATCGATAAAATTGATGCCTGCATCCAAAGCCTTGTGAATAATCCTAATCGAGTCTTCGTGGTCGGGATTGCCGCCAACGGCACCCAACATCATCGCCCCCAGGCAATAAGGGCTGACCTTGATGCCCGTTTCCCCAAGCGTATGGTATTTCATGTAAATCTCCTCTAGTCCAACGAATAATGGTCACCACCATTTATGGTCAACTCCACCATAATGTGCTATTATTGATAAAGTGGAACAACATTCCGTATTATACGGAACAATGTTCCACTTGTCAAGGATGTGTGATGAACGATAAACCAGAAAGCCAAGGTGATAATTTAGAACCTCGGGACGGCACGGAGCGACCGGTGCGCGCTGACGCGCAGCGCAATATCGACGCGCTGCTGCAGGCAGCCCTGGCGGTATTCAAAACCACAGGAGTGGACGCTCCAGTGCGAGAGATCGCAGAGAAAGCCGGCGTAGGAATCGGCACACTTTATCGCCACTTTCCGCAACGCGCCGACCTGGTGGCAGCGGTTTTTCGTCACGAAATCGATGCGTGCGCAGAGGCTGCGTCAACCCTGGCTGCCGAGCACGGCCCCGGCGAGGCACTAGCGAGATGGTCGCAGCGATACGCGGACTTTATCGCTACCAAACGAGGGCTAGCCGCAGCATTACATTCTGGAAGTCCGGCATTCGAACCCCTGCCCGCCTACTTCCAGGCGCGACTGCTACCCGCGTTTCGAACATTGTTGGACGCGGCGGTGGCAGCGGGCGAAGTGCGCGCGGATGTCAATGCGGACGACCTGCTTAGTGCGGTGGGGAACCTGTCCAGGCAAGCCCCCGACGAGGACCCCGAGCGTACGCGGCGCATAATCGCCCTACTAATCGATGGGCTACGATACGGCGCGAGGCCAGAAGTAAAAAGGTAAAGACGTAAACAGGTACACACGCAAAAACGTAGTCACGTAAAAAAGTAATAAGGAAACCGGGTAATCAGGGATACCTGATGAGCAAAAAAAGGTCATCTCCAGGTATCCTTGCGAGGATACGAGAATCAATCTCAAGCATTCATCAAGTTATCTACGAGAAAAGCACTCGACATCCTCGAAAATAACACCTGAATAAATGACAACCTGGACGAGCGCAGTCTGCGAAGCAAACGGCATCGACATCCACTATCTGAGAACCGGAGGGTCGAAGCCCCCAGTGGTGCTACTGCATGGACTGACCGGAAGCGGAGCCTGCTGGAGTCCCCTGGCACGCGGTCTCGAAGCTGAGTTCGACGTAGTGATGCCCGACGCAAGAGGACACGGGGATTCGAGCACACCGCTGACCGGCTATCGGTACGAGGACCAGGCACGCGATGTCGTTGGACTCATACAAGGGCTGGGACTTACCGCTCAGGTCCTGCTGGGGCATTCGATGGGAGGCATGACGGCGGCGGTTGTGGCGAGTCAAAACGCGGCGGCTCTGCGCGGGGTGATTTTGGCGGACCCCACTTTCCTGAGTCCCGAACGCCAGCGCGAAGTGTACGAAAGCGATGCGGTGGAGCAACAGCGCCGACTGCTCAGTTTAGATAGAGAAGACGTGCTGGCCCAGGCACGAGCCCGGCACCCGCAGCGCAGGCCAGAGATCGTTGAACTTGTAACCGAGGCGAGGATGAAAACGCGAATAGCTGCGTTTGATGTTCTTAAACCGCCCAACCCTGAGTATCTCCAGCTAATGAACGCCATATCCGTCCCAACCCTGCT